>DYGP01000065.1 GCA_020724685.1 Candidatus Paceibacter sp. | reverse complement strand
CGTGGGTCTCGCGATTATCGTATCTTTTATTTTCGGGGGCAGCGTCACCGCCGCCCTCTTCCTCTCGGGGAAAAGGACGATGAAAGATCGCGTTCCATTCGCTCCGTTTTTCGTCATGGGATCCGCGATAACCTTTTTTTTCGGTCATGCCCTCATTGAGGGGTATTTTTCGATATTCGGACTGTGATTCGCGGACGAAAGCGTGGTAAAATGAGTGCAATGAAGATTATGCGTCCACGGAGAGGATTTTTCCGCAGAGCGGCCCGCTTGTGGCGGACTTCCGCGGGATTTTCCGTCATCGAAATGCTCGTGACATTCACGATCGTTCTTGTGCTTTCGGGAATATTCATCGGATATAACCGCACGAGCGGGAGACAGCTCTTTCTCTACACCGAACAGGCAAAAGTCGTGGGCGTTCTGAATGAGGCGAAATCGTATGCGATCCAGAGGTTGAAGGACACCGAAGGGAACGAAGACATCGTAGCGTGCGCGTACGGAGTGGAGTTCGAAATGGGCGGCGCGTATCGCGTGTTCGGGGTCACGAAAGACATAAACGACGACGGATGTCCGCTCGATGACAGAACGACCGTGAAGACCTATACGCTTGATTCCGGAGTGGGATTTGTTTCTCTTCCTCCCGGCAACATGGTCGCCTTCGAGATTCCATACCTCACCACCCACAACCCGGGAACCGTTCGGCTCGGGATAGGGACGATCCAAAAAGACATCGAGATAAGCCAAGGGGGCGCGATCACGCCAAAATGAGGCGAATAATCATATGATGCGAGAAAAAAGAAACGGAAGCTACATCATCGAATCGCTTGTCGCGGTGAGTCTTGTGGTGGTCGGATTGGTGGGTATCTTCGGGCTTATCATCCGATCGACGAACATGAACAAGGATGTCCAGAACCGCGTTGCGGCAACGTATCTCGCCGCCGAGGGGATTGAAGTGATAAAAAGCATTATTGACGCGAACGTCGAAGGAAACAACAGGACCAGGATCGGAGCATGGAACACCGGACTTACGGGGGGAACGTACGAAGTCCAATACGACACAACGCTTGCAACGCTCAATTCGATCGGCGGAGCATCATCGACCGTTCCGCTTTCGCTTGATGCGGAATCGGGAACGTACGCGTACGGTGTGGGTCTTCCGACTCCGTATTATCGCACCATCAGGATCGAGGAATTGAGCGACAGGATGAGAGTAACCTCTTCGGTGGAGTGGACCGCCGACCGAAAGAGACACTTCGTTTTTCTCCAGGACGTTTTTACGAATTGGCGGGAACGGGAGACTCCCGCATATAGCCCATTATGAGAACCATAAGAAACAGAAAGATAAACAATAACGGAATACGGTTCTTTTGCGTATGTAGAAAAGAAGAACTCAGTAGAAAAAGTGCGGGATTCACCCTCGTTGAGCTTCTCGTTGCGCTGTCTGTTTTCGTGGTTATATTCGTCGGGGCGATCGGGACGTATCTCGGCGCGCTCAAAAACCAGAGGTTTCTCGCGGAGCTCATTCTCATAAACAACAACGCAAGTCTTGTCATGGAACAGATGGCGCGGGAAATGCGGACGGGATATTTCGACATCGGTCAGCGGCAGGTGGGAGATTGCCTCGCGTCCATATCGTTTACAAGCGGGCAGGAGGTCGTGACGGGATCGCAAACGCCGGTGACGGTGACGTACGCTCTTTCGGGCGAGAACATCACAAGGACCGTGGGAGGGAACACGACGGTTATGAATTCCGAGGATTCAACCGCCGTCAAAAAACTTTGTTTCAAGGTGATTCAGGACACCGTTCCGGGGATAAACGTGAAGCCGGAATGTTTCGCTCCCCGTTTCGTTATCAGGATGGAGGTGTAGTCGAAGAATCTTGAGCGGGAAAATCCGGCAAAGTCTCCCTCCTCGTTTCTTCAGACGACGGTAAGCTCGCGCGTGCTTCCCCGCGAAATACAGGTCGGAGGGGAGGCGGATCCGTATGCATGCAAGGAAATATGAACGTGAATCCGATACGAAAAAAAGACGGACAGCTTATGGTGCTTGTCACTATCATCACCGGATTTGTGATCGTCACCGGTTCCGTGATTGCGGGGTTTTTGATGTATTCCCAGCTGAAGGGATCGAGTGATGCGATCGAATCCGGGATGGCCGTTTTCGCGACGGACGCGGGAATCGAGGAGGCGCTTTATGTGTACTACAAGGTTGAAAATCCGTTCAATATCAATCCGTATACGGGAACGGGAGGCGATCCGGACATTAGAAACATATCCCCGTCGCTTACGAACAGAACAACCGCAAAAGCGAAGCTGTGGTGCGTGGGTTCGGACAGGAAAACCCCCGTCGACTGCAGGATATCGGAAGACGTGTACGGATTCAGAGTCAGATCGATTGGAGGCGGCGAACGGACCGAGCGCGCGCTTGAGACGTTTTATCTTGTGAAATATAACTGACGGCATGGAAAAAAACGAAGTCTACGGACGCATACGAAAGCTCCGGAAGCTCGTGGAATACCACCGGATACGGTATCACACGTTCGACAGTCCGGAGATTTCCGACGGGGCGTTCGACGCGCTCCGGAGGGAACTTGAAGCGCTCGAACGGGAACACCCCGAATACGCGGACGGCGCATCTCCCGCGGAAACGGTCGGGGGAGGAACCCTCGACCGGTTTGAAAAAATTTCCCACGAGACTCCCATGCTTTCCTTAAACGACGCCTTTTCCGAAGAGGAGGTGAAGGAGTGGTTTGATCGCGTCGATAATCATCTTCGTTCGCACGATTCGTCGCTCGAGACGGCGTCATTTTACTGCGAACTGAAGATCGACGGCCTTGCGGTCGAACTTATATACGAGAATGGGACGCTTGTCCGGGGAATCACGCGCGGAGACGGTTTTGTCGGGGAAGACATCACGCAGAACGTGAAAACGGTTTCGAACATTCCCCATGAGCTGGAACGGCTTGGAACGATGCCTGTTCCGAAACGGCTTGTCGTGCGGGGGGAGATCTTCATCACGAAGGAGAAGTTCCGGCGGATAAACGCCGGACAGAAAAAGGAAGGACTGAAGCCCTACGCGAACACGAGAAACCTCGCCGCGGGATCTTTGAGACAACTCGACCCGGCGGTGGTGAAGAAAAGGGGACTTGATTCCTTCCAATATGATATTGTTTCCGCCCCGGGCGTTTCTTTTGAAACTCACGAAGACAAACACAAGGCCCTTGCGTCATGGGGATTTGCGGTGAATCCGGAGAACAGAAAAGTCCGCTCGCTCGAAGACGTTTATGCGTTCAGGAACCGGTGGAATGCGAAAAGAGAGCGTCTCCCTTAC
>DYGP01000064.1 GCA_020724685.1 Candidatus Paceibacter sp. | reverse complement strand
TTTATTTCCAAAAAGTTTGAACGAGCGGAACGATCACGCGATTTTCCGAAAAACCGTTTCCGGATCCCGCCACGGGGAAGGCAAGGGCGGGAACATAAAATTCGCTTTCCTCCGGGGACTGCGGACGGAGAATCGTATATGAAAATTCGGGGGTTCCCAACGCGAGCGGTCCATTCCCGAACATTCCGAATCTCCCGCCGCGTTCGGCGTATGCGATTATCTTTTCCGCGTCCGTTTCCACCGGATAATTCGACGACTCGAATCGGCCCGCGTTTATCCCCCACGCTCCCGCCGCACGGCGCGTGCGGACATCAATGGAAACCGATATCCCCATTTTTCCCCCGCTTTCGTCATACACAAACATTCCTTCCAGAATGAGGGGGTAGACGACGTTCACCGAATCGGGAACGTATTCGATTCTCTCCGTGCCGGAGAAAATTCCCGCATTTCGCCATTCATTTCCCATTTCCGGATATCCGTAACGTTCGGTCGAAACGCCGTATTTCTCGAGGAACAGATTCGCCTCCGCAATCGCCTCTTCTTCCTCGGGAAGATCCGAAGACCTGAGAGGAACGGATGCGGATCCGTTTTCCGGCCGAGGCCACGTGTCCCAGTTCTTCGATACCGAAACGGTCCCTTGTCCCGGAATGATATCAACATAGTATCCGTACGGACGGTTCTCCCTAAAAGAAAGGGAGTTAAGAGAAACGTTCTCAAACGCCCCCGTATCGATGGCGCCTTCTCCGATCGCCTCAAGTATGTCGGATATGCCGCCCTCTCTTGGAGAGGCGGATACTTTTCTGAAAACCTTCATGTTTTGCGGTATTGAAATCGGCCCTCCGTCGTAAAAAAGTTCCACGCGCTTCTCCGGATACGGAAACGTCTGCGGCGGAACCATTCCGCCTCCCGCTCCCCCTCCAAGCCCGAAGACCTCCGCAACAGCCGCACCGTCTCCCTGCGCTATTCCGCTTTTTTCCGCACGGGACACCGACTCCGGGAAAAGGATGTCGCCGAACGCGCGATCGCCGCGCACGGAGACCTCTTTTGACTCATCCCCGAAAAAAGGAACGCGCGTTCCCAACATTGATCCCGAGAGGACGAAAACGAGACCGAAGGCGGCAAACACCACCGCCCCTCCCACAAGAGTTCTCCGCACGGAAAATCTCGGCCAATCATACATGTTTTTTTCCGTCTTTTCCGGGGAAAACGAAGTTGCTCGCGCGAGTATTTCCCGCTTTATCCTCTCCATCGTCTCCTCCGAGAATCCCGATTCGGGCCGGAGCGCAAGCAATTCCTTTACAATCGCCTTCAGCTCCTTTTCGTGGACGCGAAGCGTCGGATCGATTTCATACAATTCCCGGATTATTTTTTTTATGTTTTTTTCCATATTTTACCGTTCAAATGAACTACGTACGAGCGCCAAAAGAAGTAACGCATGGGGCAATTCTTCGCGCATTTTCGATATGACCCGGGAGAACATCACCTTGCAGCTTCCCTCGGTTTTTCCGGTAAGCTCGGCGATCTCCCTATATGAAAGTTCGTCCCAAACCCGGAGACGGACGATTTCCTGCTGCTCTTTCGTCAACTTCTTCATGTATTCCGTCACAACCTCAAGGCTTTTCCGCTCGTCAAAGCGCTTCTCGTATCCGATCACCTCCCCAAGATCGGGATAGGCATCGATTCCTTCGACGCGCTTCTCCGAACGAAAATGGTCGATGACCGCATTTTGGGCGATGCGATACATCCACGACGAAAACATCCCCTTTTTCGGATCGAATTTTTCCATATTCTCAAACGCCTTTATGAACGCGATGCTTGTGATGTCTTCGGCAACGCTCTTGTCAAACGTCCTAAAAAAAACAAAGTCGTATATCTTTTTCGCGTATGTTTCGTAAAGAGAACCGAACGCCTCTCTCGAGCCGTTCTGGCATTCCCGAATAAGTTGTGCTTCTTTGTCCGACATAGCGATCTGCGGAGATGCGTTTCTCCGGATACGGGCGCATTACCTCCCCGCCCGCTACAAGCATTTTACACACATTCGACGTTTTTTGGAACCGGAACGGAAATCGGGCGCCGAAAGCGAAAATATGCGATGATAGAAGAATACCATGGAACATTCGAAAGAAAACAGCGAAACCGAAGGAATTGTCCTCATCGATAAACCGTCGGGGATTACCTCATTTGACGTCATCCGGAAACTGAGGAAAGAATCCGGGGCAAAGCCGAAAACGGACGCGTGGCGCATGGGACACGCAGGAACTCTCGATCCTCTCGCGACGGGACTTCTTATCGTCGCCTCGGGAAAAGAAACGAAGAAATTGAAAGAATACATAAAACTGCCGAAGACGTACGAAGCGGAAATACTTCTCGGAACCGAGACCGATACCGGAGACATCGATGGAACCGTCGTTGCAAAACGGGATGTCCCCCACTTCTCTGAAAAAACGATCGCGGACGCGGTAAATGCGATGATCGGCGCGAGAACCGTGCCCGTACCCGTGTATTCCGCCGTGAAGGTCGGGGGGAAAAAACTCTACGAATACGCCCATGCGGGAGAAGAATCGTCGATCGAAATACCCCGAAAAACAATGGAAGTGACGGGCATAACGCTCAACAAAATCTCACGGGATAACGGAGTTATCGTTCTTACGGTCACCATGGACGTATCGAGCGGAACATACGTGCGAACCATAGCGGGAGAGATCGGAAAAGAACTCGGGGTTCCCGCGACCGTAACGAAACTCAGGCGCACGCGCATCGGTCCGTTTGACGTAAAAAGCGCGAGGAAAATTCAATAGTGATACTCTTTTCCGTTCGCGATCGCGGAGGCGCGGTAAATTTGCTCCAAAAGAAGAAGGCGGGCGACTTCGTGCGGAAAGGTGAATCTTGAAAGAGATATTCTCGGGAAATTTCTTTTCGTCACGTCTTCCGAAAATCCGAGCGTTCCCCCGACAATGAACACGGGAAGGCTGATTTCCTTCTCCAAAAACGCCGCGAATTTTTCCGAGGTATATTCTTCCCCGCGCTCATCGAGGAGCACCGCCGATCTCCCCCTGTGGGAATCGACGAAACGGAGTATTCTCTCCCCTTCTTCCCGCTTCGCTTTTTCCCTCTGTGTGGTATTTCGGAAAGGGCTCTGCTTTATCTCCTCGATCTTTACGCGCGCGAAAGGAGCGATCCGCTTCAGATATTCATCGCATGCCTCCCGAACGTAAGAAGTTCTGAGCGGTCCCACCGCTCCGATAAGAATATCGAACGTCATTTCGCCTTCTGTTCCCCGGCCTTCTCGGACAACTCCTCCGATTTCTCCTTCACTTTTCCGTCCGCCTTATAAAACCTCA
>DYGP01000063.1 GCA_020724685.1 Candidatus Paceibacter sp. | reverse complement strand
CACAATCGAGGTCGCACCGTTCCGTGATCGTGTCGTGCATCATGCGGTTGTAGAGGCGATTGAACCGACATTCGAACAGTCTTTTATTGGAGACTCGTACGCTTGCCGCAAGGGAAAGGGGACGCATGCTGCCGTCCGTCGCACCCGTACGTTCATGCGCCGTGCAACGCATAACTTTACGCGACCGGCATATTTCATCCAATGTGACATCGCGAAATATTTCAGCTCTGTCGATCACGAGGTTCTCTTCTCGCTCATCAGAAAAAGAGTTGGAGACGAACGCGTGCTCCGTGTCGTTTCGGAAATCATACAGAGCAAGTCGGGAGGGAAGGGAATCCCAATCGGGAATCTTACAAGCCAGCTTTTTGCGAACATATACCTGAACGAACTCGACCATTTTGCAAAGGAACGACTTCGCGCGCATTTCTATGTCCGTTATATGGACGATTTTCTCATTTTTCACGAATCGCCGTGTGTGCTTGCTGAGTGGAGGGTGAAAATACGCGAGTTTCTCTCAGAAAGACTCCGTCTGGCACTAAACAAAAAGCGGAGCGGCATTCAGCCGGCAAACAGAATCGACTTTCTCGGCTATGTCCTGTTTCCTCATCACACATTTCTCAGAAAGTCGAGCGTGAAGCGCATTACGCAGAAGATGAAACGCGGCGCATATTCCCATGATTCCGCCGCCGCATGGAACGGGTATATGAAACACGCGGATACGTTTTTTCTGCGGGGGAAACTGGAAAGAATTATAAATCCCGACCTAGGTGCTTTATATGCAGACAATGCGTAGCCTCCGAAGGCGTTGTGATATTCAGCTCCGGACGTTTTTTGATGGTATAATGGTGGTGTAAATATGACGCGGATTTCTCCAAAAAAGAATATTTCCCTCGCTCCGAAAACGACGTTTGGCGTGGGGGAAAGGGCAGAGTTGTTTGTACGCGCACAATCTCCTGAAGAGCTTATAGAAGCATCACTTTTCGCGCGGGCGCAGAAGATCCCATTTCACATTATTGCGGGAGGCAGTAATGTGGTATTTCCAGACGCGACACTCAAAGGACTTACCGCGCAGTTTCTTGGTGGAATAGTTGTTGATGAGGAAAACGGATTTGTCACGGACGCGGGGGTTCCGCTTTATCGCGTAGTATCACGTGCAATCGCGCTCGGGTTCGCCGGACTTGAAACACTCACCAGTATTCCTGGAACGGTTGGCGGTGCGGTATACGGCAATGCGGGTGCATATGGGCATTCTATCGGAGAAAGCGTTTCAGAAGTTGAGGTATTTGACGGAAGGAAACGGATTTGGATAAAAAAAACGCCGCGTACATTCGGATATCGTACGAGCTTTTTCAAACACAAGCCATATCTCATTCTCCGCATCAAATTTCTCTTTAAGAAGGGGGATAAAGCGGTACTCAGAAAAGAATCGCAGCGTATCAAAGAAATCAGGGAAAAGAAATATCCGATGAATCTCAAGTGTCCGGGAAGTTTTTTTAAGAATGTACTTATGAAGGATGTTTCAAAAAAAGCCCTCTCACGGATTGATTTGAATAAGGTAATCGAGGGAAAAATTCCTGCGGGATATCTCCTTGATGCGGTTGGTGCGCGGGGAATGTCGGTCGGTGGCGTGTGTGTCGCGGACTATCACGGGAATCTCATTTTGAATTCCGGCAAAGCGACACAGAAGGACGTATTGCAGCTCGCTGAGATACTCAAGAAAAAGGTACAGGAAAAATTTGGAATTCTTCTCGAAGAGGAAGTACGAATTTTTTGATATGGAAAAAGAACAAAAACTTAAGGTGCTTTTCGAAAAAATGCAGGCGGATGAAACGCTTCCGCTTCGCGAAGCGAACCTTGTGTTTGGGGAGGGCAACGTTGATTGCGCCGTTATGTTTATCGGCGAGGCGCCGGGACAGAAGGAAGACGAACTTATTCGGCCATTTGTCGGGCGCGCGGGACAGCTTCTCACGAAGATGATCGAGGAAATAGGGTGGAAACGTGAAGACGTGTATATCACAAACATCGTGAAGCGGCGTCCCCCGATGAATCGTGATCCGCTTCCCGAGGAGATAGAGGCATACAAGCCGTATCTCACCGAACAGATACGCATCATTCGTCCGCTTGTTATCGCGACACTCGGACGGTTTTCTATGAATTATTTCCTTCCTTCCGCGAAGATCACGCGCGACCAGGGAAAGGTCTTTCGCATGGGAAGCGCATTCCTCGTGCCGTTGCTTCATCCTGCTGCCGCGCTCCGCGGGAATGAGATGATGAAACTCTTTCGGGAGAGTTTCAGAAAACTCCCTCGCATTATCGAGAAATGTGACGAGTTGAGAAGCACCCCCACTTCGGGGAACGGCGGAGAGACCGATTCTGAATCGAACGAGGAACAAGCACATTTGTTGTAGGCTTTTCGTGACCTGCGATTCGGGGGTATAATAACCTCATGACGTTTGCGGGATATCTCGCTCAGCGCTTTTTCTACCGAATTGCTTATTTTTTGCGCGACTGGTACGTCGTCGGAGGAAAGAAATACGCCGATTTTTTCCTGAGCACGCTCGAACGTCTTGATCGGACTCTCGCCTGGAAGATAAACATTCTCCATCTTTTTACTCCCTTGTATAAGGATTATTCGTTTACGGGATACCTTCTGGGGCTTCCTCTTCGCGTCATTCGTTTCGTTGCGACATCCGTTCTTTATATCGTGATTTTCGCGATCGCGATTATCGGATATGCCGCATGGGTCGCCGTGATTCCGTACATCGTGTACCGGATATTCGCATAGCCATATGGAGAAAAACATATATTTCAAAGACGTCAGGTTTTCGCTTTCGTCTTTCGGAGAACTCCTCGTTCGCGTGGTTGTGTATTCGTTTTACACCGTTCTTTCGGTCGTCGCATTCACGCTTTTTTTCTCGGATGTCGAAAACCTTTTTTGGCTCTCGGTTCTTCTCCTTATTTTTCTCTTTGATCGGGTAATACAAGCGAAAAAAGGAAACGTCGCGGTCTCCGAGCTCTTGCGCCGGAAGAACGCGAATGTCGCGCTCTGTTTCACCCCCACGGCGTATCGCATATTCCACACGGCCTACCGCCGATCCCTTATCACAGGATCCGATCCGAGACTCGTGCTCCTCGACGCGCTCCTCGGCAGGAAAGACATACGGAAAATGCTTTCGAGGCTCGATATCGACGCGAAAGAGTTTTCGGCGAAACTCATCGAAAAAACGTCCGAAAGCGGGGGAGGAAAGCCCGACAAAAAGGCATGCATGGAGGAATTCGAGAATATGGCGATCGGGGCGTTTTGGAACGCGGAATCGGTATATGAGCAGTTCATCGAGCCGAGAAATCTTTTCGCGGCGGTTTCCGCGGGAGACGATCCGGTCGTGACGCGTTTGTTCAATTTATTCGATCTGAACCCCGCGGACCTCGCGGAGGTCATCGTTTTTAACAGGTATTCCCGGAAGTTTTCTAACTTCCGCCAC
>DYGP01000062.1 GCA_020724685.1 Candidatus Paceibacter sp. | reverse complement strand
GGTAATAGGGGTTCGATTCCCCTTGGGACTGCACGAATTTTATCTGAGCGGAGCGAAGACATAAAATTCAGTGCTCCGATCGGAGTATCGGAGCTTCTTCGCGCCTACACCGTACTTTCCCCCAGTTGGCGGAAAGCCACAATCGAGAGGATTCCCTCCGCCTGAGGCGGATAAATGCGGGACTGCCAATTCAAAAATACACGAGGATTCTCGTGTCTTTTTGAATCAGAACCGCCCGATCATATCCAGAAGCGTTTCCTCCGCGTCGAGAAGATATTTTTCGCTGAGATTTTCCGGGACGTCGAGGGAAGAGTGGTATATCGCGGGGAGCGTCTCCGTGTCCCCGTGTATCGTCACAATCTTCGCAATGAACTTCTCCATATGCGCGAGCGGAAACGCGAGGTGCAATATTCCGGGATCCGTATTCTTGCGGGCGGGACCGTTCCCCACTCCGTCGAGGGGAACAATGACGTCCGCGCCCTCGAGAATACCGGCATGCCTCTCCTCGAACACCCTGAATCCCTTTCCCCAATACGTCGGTTTTTCGAACGAAAGCTCCTCGTTCGGATCGAACACAAAGAGCGTCGTTTTGAGAAGTTCGGGGCGGGACAGGATCGCATGGAGTGCCACCGCGACGCCGGAGGCGTTGTCAAACGCGCCGCGGGAGATTGAATCGAAATGAGCGAATACCACCGAACGCGGATCGTCCGTGTTCCCCGCGAGAATATGGGCGCACGCATAGTTCTTTTTTTTTACAATAAGCCTCCCCTTTCTTTCTTTTGCGTTACGCACCCGCTCGGCATCGCCGCGCGCAATCGCAACAACGGGGGCGAAAAAGAATTCCGCCCGGGAGATCGCCTCGCATGACGGATTGAAGGCGATCGAAGGCGTCTCGATGAGAATGTCCGCCGAGGTCGGAGATTCGATGACGGGGGCGTCGTGTGGAATCTCTCCGCCCACCAACCCACACCCAAGACACGGCACCGGAATGCCGTCGATCTCGAGGAATGCTTCCGATTCCGGGATCTCGGCGACAAACTCCTCCCTTTTGTGAGGGATTCGATACTCTTCCAGGACGCTGCCGATGAATTCATCGACGGAACGGAGCGCGTCTCCCTGGCGTTCTTCCCGGGAGGCGAGCGCGGACACGTATTCCAGAATCGTCTTCATATGCGTTCAGTATAAAAAGCCCCCTCTTGATTCGTCAAAAAGGGGCGTTATCGATCATTCCCGCCATCCGAATATCGCATCGGCGACTTCCGCGAAAAGAGATGAAAAATCACCTTCCTTTCTTCCGGAAAATCGTTCCGCAAAACAGAGAATCGCCTCGGGAAAGCGGATGATGCGCCGGGGAATGCTCAGGAGCGAGTCTTCGGTCGGTATCCGCAGGACAACCGGAAGCTGTCCCGTGGCGTCCTGAAGCGTTCTTCCCGAATGCTCGAAGAGCATCTCCGCGCCTTTTCCGTCCTTCGCATAATCATAATTCTCGAGAAGCGCCATCGAACCGTCGAGAAACCACGCCTGGAAGAGCGGATAATACCATTCCGCGGAAGGACGGAAGTTCGATTGCGAGAGATCAACGTCGGAAATCGCCTTTCTCTCCGTTTTCCGTCCGTTGAAGACGAAAAGCGTGCGCGGTTTTTTCGTCGCCTGCCGCACGCACATGCGGTGGAATTCGGAAACGTCGGGGACAACGCTCTCCCCGAACGCTTTTTTTCTCAACCGAGCGTGGAATTCCGGAACAGTCTCGTTTCCGATCCGCGGGGCCACGCGTATGACGTTCAACGGAACATTGCTCAGCGCCTCAAAACTTTCCCCGACAATGCGCTCTCCTCGGAAGAACGTGTTGCCCTTTCTTCCGTAATCCGACCACGTAACGTGGACGTACGATCGCTTTTCCGTATTGTTCGAGCAGAATATGTCCTCGACAAATGACGGCGAAAGGAACGAAAATCCGAGCGCGCGGGCGAGAATCGCCGCGGAAATGTGCTCTACGGTGGGAGATGCTATCTGGCGGCACAGCGTGAACGCCGTGCTACCTCCGGCGATTCCGAAAAAATCATCCCTCATCGCGGTAAAATTCGGTATCCCGAATTCGTCCTCAACCCATGCATCGAGTGCGGTTCGTATCTTGGGTTGGCGGATACGGCGCTCGGTGAGAACCCTGTTCAGATTCTCGATTGTTGCGATATACATGACATACCTCCGTATTTTGTTGTGAAAGAAAAACCAGCCTCGAGGGCTGGTGATTTTCTTGGTTTGGAATCAGGGAGAAACTACGCGGAATCGTATAAACAAAGAGAAGCACCAACTCTCGAGCGCGAGAGAAAGTGCCAAAAATACATGTTGTTTATACCTCGTATAGGCATGAAACAATCATACCATCTTTTTCAAAAAAGAAAAACAGCGCGTACGCGCCGTTTCTGTTTTGCGGAGAGGGTGGGATTCGAACCCACGGTGCGGTTTCCCGCACATCACATTTCGAGTGTGACGCCTTCGACCACTCAGCCACCTCTCCATTTTCCACCTAGGATAGTATCAGCTTTCGAAATGCCGCACCACCCTTAAAACTCTTTATCTGAAATTCTCTTTTATAAGTTTCCTGCCTTGTTGAAAATATCTCTCTGTACACCAACACCCAAGGAACTCCCGATTTTGTAGATTTATTTCTCCCGGAATTATGACGCTTAAGCCTCGCCTCAATATTCTCACACGACCCAATATAGTATTTACCCGTATTTTTACTTTTTAAAACGTATGCGTAATACATTTATTCATTCGACCACCCACCGCTTAAAGCGGGGCCCCGCAATCGGCGGTGGTCAGCCACCTCTCCAAAACCACACATAAAAACTACCAATTTCCCGGCATAAATTCAATTTGGTGGAGCGGATGGGGATCGAACCCACGACCTCCTCGATGCCATCGAGGCGCGCTACCAACTGCGCCACCGGCCCATCATATTTTTCAAATCTATAAAAAGAACTATTACTGAAACAAAGACTCTACTCCCGATTTTATTTCCGGCTTTGCCGGAATCATAAAACCGAGGATTCTCGATATTGTAGATAAATCAAGAATTTATACAATATCGGAACAAATGAGCTATGGACCCTCACTTATGTGAGTGTATTTCTATTTTCCGTTTTTTTCAACGAATAGGTCGAGATTGTCTCCTTCTTTCGTCCTCACCCACATTTCCTTTCCGCATTCCTCGCATTTATGTAGAATGCGCCATCCACGCGCCTTCTGTTCAATATCCTTCGGGCGCATCATGCCCCCGTATTCCGCCTGCCGATCCCCGGGAAACACATCGACATGCCTGCTCCAAAGACACGCGGGGCAATGGTTCGTGTAGCCGTCCCCCTTCACTTCCGCGCCGCAGTGCGCACACGTGAAATCTTCCTTATTGCGCTGGAATTTTTTCGGCATATTTTGTTGTGTGTCTTTACAACACCGCTCGAACTCATTTTATCCGAAATTCCTGACCGAAAC
>DYGP01000061.1 GCA_020724685.1 Candidatus Paceibacter sp. | reverse complement strand
CTGATACGGAACGTTCCGCGAACGAGATCGGCGTTTGTGCGCGAATATTGCAAAGAGACCAGTTTTCTCACAAATTCGCTCCGCTCAAGCTTTCCCCTCTTCCTTAGACGGAAGATGTTTTCCGCGTATGCTTCGGGCGCGCCAAGTCCGTAAATACACGACACCGACGCGACCACAATGACGTCCTTCCTCGTGAGAAGCGCGGTCGTCGCCGCATGGCGGAGCTTGTCTATCTCCTCGTTGATCATCGCCTCTTTTCCGATGTAGGTATCCGACGAAGGGATATACGCCTCCGGCTGGTAATAGTCGTAGTACGAAACGAAATAATTCACGGAGTTTTCGGGGAACAGTTCCCTGAACTCGTTCGTAAGCTGGGCGGCGAGCGTTTTATTGTGCGCGATGACAAGCGCAGGCTTACCGATGTTTTGTATTACATTAGCCACCGTAAACGTCTTTCCGGCTCCCGTCACCCCGAGAAGCGTCTGGTGCGAATACCCCTTCTGTATTCCTTCCGTGAGTTCCCGTATCGCTCTCGGCTGATCTCCTGCCGGTTTATTTTTTGAAACAAGGTTGAATAAAGACATATGTGCAATCCACAAGCATTATCTCACACTATGCGACCGCGTTCGAATCCCGCGCTTTCCCTGAATGCGGATTTTGCCTGCGCAGATTCTAAAATATGCGGGGAGACTAAAAAAGTTCGGGGTTGACCATCCGCACGATGCGTATCATTATGATATCCAGTTTGTTGAAATAATCTCGGAGGAAACATGGCATATCTCGTGCTGATACT
Source organism: Candidatus Paceibacter sp. (assembly GCA_020724685.1). GTDB lineage: Bacteria > Patescibacteriota > Minisyncoccia > UBA6257 > GWB1-50-10 > GWA2-45-9. Next base: position 2,748 of record DYGP01000061.1, on the reverse strand, counting down.
CAAGGAAAACGGGCGTCTGTATCCGTTCTACAAAGACCTTGATCCCGAAGATCCGGATCAGAACGGTCTCACGATAAACGAAGAAACGGGTTTCTGGAAATTCGAATCCGATTCTTCAAAAACGGAAGGAAAGATAGGGGGTGTCGCGAGCACCCGCCTTACGCAAGGAACCGTTGTTGCCGGCGTTTTCCCGAAACCGGAAGGGCTCTCGACTGACGCCTTGAACGCGTTTCTCGGACACGCGAGGAGCGCTTCGCATTAATTGAAAGAAAACCCGCCCAAAGAGGCGGTTTTTTTCGAACCCTTTTTCTTCGGGACCGCTATTCGGCAAGTTCTCCCCCCGCTCCGGATTTTCTCCTCATCTGTTCGCTGAACACGTACAAATAAAGGATGTCGAGTATCCCGACGGTGTTGAGAACAAGTATGGCGATAAACCACTTCTGATCGTTTCTCCTCGCGGCCTTCCAGAGCGCCATTCCCTTCCAATAAATCGTCCACGCCAGAAAGACGAAGAAAAGGAGTATATTGCCTTCAAGATACGCCTGTATGGAATTTAATTGTTCGATAAAGCTGAATCCCATGGTTTATTGTTCCGTTTGCGCGGAATCCGTTTCCTGCATTCCGGAATCCGGGTCGGCAACCGGCTCCGATGCGGGCGCAAGAACCGGAACTTCCCCGATAATCACGGCGACGCTTTCTTCCGTGAAATATTTTCTCGCGATGTTTTCGAATGCGTTTTCCGGGATTATTTTCGACATGCCCACGATCCCGAATATCGTCTCCCGCGTTTCCTCAACGGCGGACCTGACGTCCTCGTTGTCTTTGTACGACTCCGAAATGTCCGACATGATTCTCTCGTGTTCCGCCATTTTTTCCAACACCTCGTCAACGAGTTTTTCGCGATTCTTCGCTTCTTCGGCGCGTATCTCGGCGTTTTGGATGATCATCTTCAGTCTTTCCTGCGAATCGCCGTAATTCCGCATCGCTTCCTCCACGGCCCGCATGTCATCCGGACGGAGTTCGCTGACTTTTTTCAGTTCCGATATCTTTTCATCGAGTATCCCCAATTCGAACACCGCCTGGGAAAGGGAGTTTCTCGTAAACGATCGGATGATGTCCCTGCGCCATTCCTTCAAAAAATAAAACGGGCTTATGGGGAGTATTCCCGGATTTTTTGTCTCGTTCGCCTGTGTCTGCCCCGTTTTTTGCGCATATGAGACTCCGGTCGATCCGAAAGCAATCAAAAAAACGAACGCAAGTGCCGAAAAACGCAATAAAAATATAGGTTTTTTACCCATATGGCGCATTATAGCACATCTCTTTCGGAAAAATCCACCGGGGGCATTGCAAAAACGGGAGAAATATGCTATCATTCCCACCATCCTCGAGAGAGGGGTTTTTTTATGGGAAGAATAATCATTACGGCCGTTTTCGCGATCGTCGCGCTTGTTTCGACGCCGACGCCGGCCGGATATCATCATAACGAGGCGAACGTCGAGATCCACGGTCCCGTGAGCCAGATCGTCTCGAAAGCGAACGCCGCGGAGGGAGACGGGGTTCTTTCGGTGCGTAAGGTTTGGGTTACCGCATATTCAAGCTCTCCGGACGAGACGGACGACACGCCTTTCGAGACGGCCTCAATGACATATGTCCGCGACGGGATTATTGCCGCGAACTTTCTTCCTTTCGGGACGAAGATTCTCATTCCCGAACTTTTCGGAGACAAGATATTCGTGGTTGAGGATCGGATGCACGAACGAAAAAGAGACTTTGTAGATATCTGGATGTCCTCGAAAGAAGAGGCGCTCCGGTTCGGAATCAATCGCGCGGAAATCGTGATTTTGAACGAAGCGTAGTGTATAATACGGGCATAGAAGCGATTTTTTTTCCATGCCCGCACCAGCGAAAAAAACAGTTAATTTCTCCATTGATGGAGGAGTAAAACTTTCGGGAACGATCTCCACGAACACGGCGAAGAATTCCGCCGTGTCTTTATTGTGCGCTTCGCTTCTGAATACGGGGAAAACGGTTCTTGAAAAAATGCCCCGCATCGAGGAGGTGAACCGCATCATCGAGGTGCTGGAAAGCATCGGCGTGCATGCGGCGTGGAACAAAAATACGCTCACGCTTGAGCGCCCTGCAAAACTCAGGTTTGAAAAACTCGATGTTGCGGCCGCAATGCGCACCCGGAGCGTCATTATGCTTATCGGTCCCCTCATCCACGAGATGAAATCATTCGAGATTCCCCAGACGGGAGGGTGCCGGCTCGGATCGCGCACCGTCCGCCCCCACTTCTTCGCCCTTGAAAAACTCGGAGTAAAAATAAAGACCGCGGAATCGGCGTACCGCATCTCCCTCTCTTCGCTCAAAAAAAACCGTGAGATCGTCCTCTATGAAACGGGAGACACCGTCACGGAGAACATTCTCATGGCGGCGGCGCGCGTCGACGGAACGACGACGATAAAATTCGCTTCCGCGAATTACATGGTACAGGACCTCTGCCGCTTTCTTATCGCGCTCGGCGTGAAAATCGAAGGCGTCGGAACGTCAACGCTTGTTGTGAGAGGGATCCCCCGAATCAACGCATCCATACGGTTCGCTCCCGGGGAAGACCCCATCGAATCGATGCTTTTCCTCTCCATCGCCGCCACGACGAATTCTTCGATCGTCATCACCCGCTGTCCCATCGATTTTCTCGAACTTGAACTTTTAAAACTCGAGAAGATGGGATTCAAATACAGGATTTTA
>DYGP01000060.1 GCA_020724685.1 Candidatus Paceibacter sp. | reverse complement strand
CGGAAACACGACAAAGGCGGTCACAAAAGGATACGCAATCGCATCCGCCGGACTCGCGGCAATCGTTCTTTTCGCCGGGTACGTCGAGGAAATCCTCGCGAAGGCGGGAACAAAAATTGCATTCGACATACAAGATCCGTACGTGCTCATCGGACTTTTTATCGGAGGATCCATTCCGTATCTTTTCGGCTCAATCGCGATGAAGTCGGTCGGAAAGGCGGCCGGAGCGATCGTCGAAGAAATACGCCGGCAGTTCAGGGAAATAAAAGGAATCATGGAAGGCACGGCAAAACCGGAATACGGCAAGGCGGTTGATATCGTGACCCGCGCCGCGCTCCGGGAGATGATCGTCCCGGCGATTCTGCCGATCGTGGCGGTTCTCGCTGTCGGATTCCTCCTCGGTGCGCAGGCGCTCGGGGGACTCCTCATTGGCGCGATCATATCGGGATTGTTCGTCGCGCTCTCGATGACTTCCGGCGGCGCCGCGTGGGATAATGCGAAAAAATACGTCGAGGACGGGAATTTCGGAGGAAAAGGATCCGAAACGCATAAGGCGGCGGTCACGGGAGACACCGTCGGAGATCCGTACAAGGATACCGCAGGACCGGCGATCAATCCTCTTATAAAAGTGATTAACATCGTGGCGCTTCTCATCGTTCCTTTCTTGCTGTAGCTTTTCTCGCGCGCGAAAATCCACCCCGAAGGACGGCATTTTGTCTTTCCCGCGGGGTGGGTTTTTTTGCGCGTTTCTGATATGCTTGAGTTTGTGCAGAAGGAACTGTTTATAAAAAAAGTTCTCGAAAAGATGGACTCCGAGATCGCGGAACTTGAGAGTGGCGCACGCTCAAACCACAAGGCAAGTGTCGATGCTCCGGGCGCGATGCAGTCGCACAGCGACACTTCGAAATTCCAAAACAAAGTCGCCGAGGAGAACATCGTGCAGATAATCTCCAAAAGGAAGAATCAGCGCGCCGCAATCGAAGAAATGAAGATTCCCGACGCCGTAAATGATTCGGGAATCGGAACATTCGTGCTCGTCGAAGACGACGGCATCGAAAAAAGATATGCGATCCTCCCCGGCGGCGCGGGGATGGAGGTGTGGGACGGTGAGGAACTTGATTTGTATATCGTCATCACTCCCGAGACGCCGATAGGAAAAGCGCTTATGGGAAAACGTCCCGGAAATAAGGCCGTTTTCAGGATAGGAAAGAAAGAAAAGCGGATTATCGTAAAGAAGGTGTGGTAACCGATTTCAACAAAAAGAAGGTTTTGGTTGTGGGACTCGGATCTCTCGGAGGCGGCGTCGCTACGGTGAAATGGCTCGTGGATCACGGCGCCTCCGTGACAGTCACCGACGCCGGGAAAAAGAAGAATCTCGAAAAATCGATCCGCGCGCTCAAATCGTGCGGGAAAAAAGTCAGGTTTGTTCTGGGGAGACACGATAAAAAGGATTTTGTTTCGCACGATGTCATTGTCGTGAATCCGGCCGTGAAAATAAGCGGAAATCCCTTCCTTTCTCTCGCGAAAAAGAAGAACGTTCCCGTTACGAACGACCTCGGAATCTTCCTCGGGAACGCGAAAAATCCGATAATTGCGGTCACGGGCACCCGCGGAAAAACGACGACGGCGAATTGGATCGCCTATTTTCTCTCGGGGAAATATCCCGGCGCGAAAGCGAGTGGAAATTCGTCCGACGACGCGCTCCTGAAACTTCTTCCCCGTCTCGAGAGAAGAAGAAACATGCCGGCCGTGCTCGAGCTTTCGTCGTTTCAGCTTGAACTCGCGAATCAGATCCGGCGCGCTCCGGACATCGCGGTCGTCACGAACCTTTACCGAGACCACCTCAACCGGCACGGATCGATGGAGAAGTATGCGCGGGCGAAAGCGAATATTTTTTTAAAGCAGACGGAAGACCAGATCCTCGTTTTGAATCGCGATAACGAATGGACGGAATATTTTCTCAAACGGAATTCGAAATCGCGCCTCGCTTTCGTCTCTCTCGATCGACCGGTTTTGGGGAAAAACAGCCGCTTTCTTGTCCGTGCGAACAAAAGGGTGATATTTTCCGACGGAAAGACGAGAAGAACGGTTTTTTCGAAAAAAACGGCGGAAAAAATAGAATCCCTTGGAGAGCATAATATATATAATTTTCTCTGTGCCGCCCTCGCAGCGCATTATGCAGGGGTTTCATGGAGTGAGATCGAAAAAAAGACGGAAACACTGCCTCAGATTCCGTATCGACAAGAAACAGTCATAAAACGGAAAGATCTCGCGGTGATAAACGACACCGCCGCCACATCACCGGACGGAACGCTTGCGGCACTCCGCCGTTTCGGGGGCAAAGATACGGCGCTTATCGCCGGAGGAACGGACAAGAAATTGAAATATTCCCTGTGGGCGCAGGAGGTGAAAAAACACATCGTTCCGAACAACCTCTTTCTTCTTGAGGGGAGTGCAACGAGAAAAATGATCCGCGAGCTTAATAAAGCAGGTTATTTCAGGAAAGGAAGACCTCAGACATTCGGTTCGCTTGAGGAATTGCTGGGGTCGGTAAAAAAACGCCTGGAAACCGACGATCATAAGCCGACGACTGTTTTATTCAGCCCCGCCGCCGCGAGTTTCGAAAAATTCAAGAACGAATTTGATCGAGGGGAAAAATTCAACGCTCTCGCGAAGAAAGCGTTTGGGAGATGATTGGAGGAAAACCCGAAAAAAATCCCGCCGGTCGATGGACCGGCGGGACGGTTTTCAGTCTATTTTCACCTTCAATTTCTTCGCCTTCCGCTTCTCGAGTTTCGGCATTTTTACGGTAAGCACGCCGTTTTTGAGGGATGCGGCGGAATGTTCAGGATCCACTTCGGTGGGAAGAATGATCGAGCGGGAAAAACGTCCCCAAAAACACTCCTGATAAAAATAATCCTTCTCTTCGATCTTTTCGTTTCGATTGCGTTTTCCGTGGATGGTGATGGACTCGTTTGTGATGTTTATCTCAAGATCGTCGGCATCGACGCCCGCGACGGTCGATTGCACGATGATGTTGTCCTGATCCTGATACACGTCGACGGTGAGCTGTCCTTCCATTTCGTCTTCGATGTCGAAGTCGCTTATTTCGCTTTCCGTTTCAACCGCAATCGGCGTGGGATGGGACTTTACCTTTGCAAGTTCCATGAATATATTGTTCGGGTCTTTCTTTTGTTCTTCCATGTGCTTCAGTATATCACATATCCCGTTTTCCGACCGCGACGCCCTTTGCTTTTCTGAGTTTTTCGAATTCAACCATCACGAAAAACGCAATAAAGAGGAGAAATACGGTCGGATATACGAGCAAATCCTTGTCCTGAAAGGAAAGAATGAGGTGATTGAAAAGAGCATGAATGAGCGTGGCAAGAACGATTCCAATCGCGATATACGAAATCTCGTTTTTTCTCATTCTTCCTTTCGCCCAGAAATAACCGACGAGCGCCGAAGCAAGGACGTGGAGAAGCGTCGCTCCTATGAATCTCAATCCTGCGGTTTCAAGCACGGAAAGGAACGGAGATGCGGAAATTTCCGAGAGCGATCCCATAAGTACGAAGATGTTTTCGACAGTTGCGAATCCGAGGGCCGCCGCGATCATATAGACCATTGCATCGACCGGTTCGTCGAATGCGGGATCCCGGCGTATCGCCCAGTTCGCCGCAAAAAACTTAAAAAACTCTTCAACGAGGGCG
>DYGP01000059.1 GCA_020724685.1 Candidatus Paceibacter sp. | reverse complement strand
GCAATTGCTTAAATAACAAAAACCCCGCTTCAAGGCGGGGTTTTTTGTTTTATAAGGTGAAAGTGTAATAGTATTTCTATAAATCCGTTATAATCTTTATATATCAAAACCGACCATGCTCGCTAACCTTATTTCATCAATCGCACCATTCGTGGAGCAATATGGAGCAATCGGCATCTTTTTTCTCTCGATAATCGAAGAAATTGCGATTCCCATCCCATCCTCCCTGCCCTTCCTCGCCGCCGGTTTTTTTATGCTCCCCGCGTCCTCTTCTTTCGGTGTGGTTGCGATTGACGCGATATTCACCATCGCGATTCCGGGCGCGTTTGGGCTCTCCATTGGATCGCTTTTTGGATATCTCGTTGCTTTTCACGGAGGGGAACTTGCAATAAAGAAATGGGGGCGCTACATAGGCGTTTCATGGCAGTCTGTGGAACGCTTCAGGGAAAAACTTTCAACGCGCGGCACCGATGAATTTGTCATCTTTATGCTCCGCGCGATTCCGTTTTTCCCTAATATGGCGATATCGATCGGGTGTGGACTCATTCATTATGAATTCAAGCGATATCTTGTGATCACGCTCATAGGGGGCTTTTTCCGCGCGCTTTCTATGGCACTTTTCGGATGGTATATCGGCGCGGCATACGCCGACTATGTGGGAACGATAGGCAATGTGGGACTCTATACGGGCGTGGGCATCGCCGGCATCGTTATAGTGTGGCTTCTCGTTTCGTTCATACGAAAACGCTTCTAGCTTCTGACCCCTAGCTTCTAGATTCTAGATCCTAGCTTCTGAACTCTACGCAATAAATTCATCAAGATCCTTCCGCGTTTCCTCGTGGTTTTTTTCTATAATATGGCGCAACGTTTCGGTGAGCGTTAATACGCGCTCCGCGTCGAATGTTGATTCGTTTTTGGTGACGAATATTTTATCCCACTGCGTGGTGCCAACGCGCTTTTCCTCCTCGCTAAAGACAATCTCCTCAATCTTCTCTCCCGGACGAACGCCCGTGAAGACAATCGGGATATCGACATCGGGGGTGAGTCCCGCAAGGCGTATAAGCGTTCGCGCGACATCGAGTATTTTCACGGGTTGTCCCATATCAAGCATAAACACCTCGCCTCCGTTTCCCACCGCGCCCGCCTCCATCACAAGAAGCGCCGCTTCGGGAATCGTCATAAAATAGCGGGTCATATCGGGGTGCGTGACGGTGATGGGTGACCGTTTCCGTATCTGTTCCTGAAAGAGGGGAATGACGCTCCCGCGGGATCCGATGACGTTTCCGAATCTTACCGCGACAAACTTTGTTCCGTTTTTCTCATTCAGCGCCTTTCCCACGAGCTCCGCCGCGCGCTTTGACTTTCCCATAACGGATAAGGGGCGTATCGCCTTGTCCGTAGAAATGATGACGAACTTTTCCGTTCCTGCCGCGATTGACGCGTTCCCAAGATTCATGGTCCCGATGACGTTTGTGAGAATCGCTTCCTCCGGATGATCCTCCATAAGAGGCACGTGCTTATATGCCGCCGCGTGAAAGACAACGTTCGGTTTCATATCGAGAAATATCTTGTCTATCTTTTCCTTGTGCGTGATGTTCGCAATGACGGATTGAGTGAATTTTTTCGATTGCGGAGCCGCGATCGCGAGCTCTTGTTCAAGATCAAAAAGACCGCTCTCGTTGAAATCAAGAAGATAAAGTTTCTTCGGCTCGAACGCGATGCACTGCCGCACGATCTCGGATCCGATAGAGCCCGCGGCGCCGGTCACGAGCACCGTCTTTCCCCGTATAAAGTCCGATATTTCATGGGTATCTATCTTCGCGGGGGCGCGTCCCAAAAGATCCTCAATGCGCACGTCACGGATATCGGCAATCGTCACCTTTCCCGTGAGCAGTTCATGCGCGGTGGGAATGATCTTTATGTCGGTGATGCCTGCCTCGCGTGAGTGGGTCACCGCGTCACGAATGAGATCCGTGTCTCCCGCGGGAATGGCGATAATCGCGCGCGTCACGGAAAACTTTTCCGTGATTGCGGGAATATCCCGTATCGCGCCGAGTACGGTGACGCCGTGTATCTGCGATTTCTTTTTTCGCGCGTCATTGTCGACAATGCCCACTATTTTAAACGAGGTGTCGCGCTTCATAAACCGAAGAATCTGCTCTCCTTCGGTTCCCGCTCCCACAATGATGGTGGCCGCTCCGCGTTTCATCGCCGCGCGGGAACTTATGAATTCAAGAATAAAACGCTTCGAGATTCGAAGCGTGCCGAGAAAAATAATGTCAAAAAGATAACTGATGACGATGACCGACCGCGGGAATCCCGAAAGAAAGGCAAGCCTATCCCAGTAGATAAAAACAAAGATCGCGAAAAGCGCGTGCGCGTAGGTGGTCGCCTCTATGAGCTTCACGAATTCGGAGAAGCCCACAAAACCCCACGTGAAAGCATAGAGACGCGCGCGCCAGAGAAACGCGATATTCAGAACAACGAGGATAAGCGCGTAATAAGGGAACCATGGGATATATTCTGAAGGAAAGGAACCGTCGAATCGCGCGAGAAAGGAAAGGAAGAGCCCAATGACTATAAGAAGGGCGTCCGCGATGCCGAAGATGATTATTTTTTTCTCCCGCAAAAAACCCAAGAATGTCTGCATAAACCAAGAATATCGCATTTTTTTTGAATTTACAAAACCCCGCCATTCCATGGAATGGCGGGGTTGCGCGTACCGGTATTTATTTCGTATAGAACGTTTTTATCGCGTCAATAACGTTTTGCGCGTCCTCATTCGTAAGTTCGGGATACATCGGGAGCGAGATAATTTCCGTGCAGATTTTTTCCGTTTCCGGAAGAAAATAGTCGTTCGGGAGCATTGCGGTCTGCTTGTACATCGGAATTGGCCACGAAATGATGGTCTCGACAAGCTCATTGTCGTCAAAATATTTTTTCAATTCATCACGACGCTCCGCGCGCACCGCGTAGTTCGTATAAATATCGTAATATCGATTGTCGTCGAAGTGGGGGAGTTTCACCTGAGGCACGTCTTTCAATCCCCCATAATAGAGATTCGCAATCTCCCGCCGGCGCTCTATCCATTTAGGAAAGTATTTCATTTTCACGTTTAAAAGCGCGGCCTGCACGTTGTCCATAAGCATATTGTGGCTGTGATAGGAGAAAAAGCGCGTTTCCCTGTCCTCCCCGTTGTAGCGGAGGAGCATAAGCTTTTTTGCGATGGCATCGTCATCTGTCGTGATAATTCCCGAATTTCCGAACGCGCCGAGCGCCTTGAAGGGATACAAACTGAAACATCCCGTAAGCCCGAATGATCCCGCCTTTTTCACGGAGCCGTTTCTCGTTGTGTAGGTTGCTCCCATCGCCTGCGCCGCGTCCTCAATAATGATGAGGTTGTGCTTTTTCGCGATATCCTGCACGCGATCCATGTCGCAAATGCGCCCGTTGAGGTGCACTACCTCGATCGCCCTTGTCTTGGGCGTGATCGCCGCCTCGATGAGGTCGGGATTGATGTTGAAATCTTCTCCAACGTCGACAAGGACCGAAGTGGCGCCCACAAGATAGACGCATGAAATGCTTGCGATAAACGTATGGGCGACCGTGATGACCTCGTCGCCGGGTCCTATCCCTGCCGCCTTAAGAGAAAGATAGATTGCCGATGTTCCCGAATTCACGCCGATTGCGTGCTTCACGCCGACAAATTTTGCAATCGACTCCTCAAAATCCTTAAGATCCTGTCGCATAATGAGGTTTCCCTGCGAAAAGACCTGCTCGACTGCCCCCA
>DYGP01000058.1 GCA_020724685.1 Candidatus Paceibacter sp. | reverse complement strand
GGGTACGGGGAAAAAACGGAACTGTTTACGGACCATGGAGTCCCACATGGGATTTCATGACGGAAGGAGTGACTTCGATGGAAGACAATCCTGAAGTCCCAACCCAATTCACTCTGTACCAGAACTATCCCAATCCGTTTAATCCGGCAACCAGTATAAAGTATAAAGTGGCAAGTATCACGAATGTGAAACTTGCCGTATATGACGTACTCGGTCGTGAAGTTGCAACACTTGTTGATGAGATAAAACCTCCAGGAACATATGAAGTTTCTTTCGATGCCTCACGTCTTTCCGCAGGAATGTATGTGTATACGATCCGGGCGGGAAAATTTTCTGAGACTCGAAAAATGCTTCTCCTGAAGTAAGATTATTCACCCGAAAGGGGACCCTTGGCAAAAACCAAGGGTTTTTTATTGGCGAAGCCCGCTCCGCGAACAGGTTTTCGCCGCAGGGTTGACACATTTTTAAACATATGCTAGTATATACGAGCATTTCAGGACATATGAAAAACAAACTTTTCGTTAAATTTATCGCGGTCGCAACCACCATCGTCACGGGTATGGGGATTTTCGGCGTCGCAAACGCCGCAACTCCGCCCATGCCGTCGAACTTCACGGGGAGCATCAGCGGGACTTCCGCGACGCTTTCGTGGACGACTCCGGACGGGAGCCTTTTCCTTACCGATTTTGAACTGAGATATTCGACGCAGTCGCTCACGACGCAGAATTTCAACATTGCGACGCAAGTCGCGGGCGTTCCCGCGCCGCTTCCGGGACAGTCCCAGTCAACCCAGGTTTCGGGGCTTTCCGAAGGCGTGACGTATTATTTCGGCATTCGCGTATATAACGCGATGGGCCAGCCTTCGGATATCGCCTTTGTCACGGTTTCTCCGGGAGGAGGCGGCGGGGGCGGTGGAACCGGATGCGAGACGCCTTTTTCAATCATGAATTTTTCGGCGTCCGCGGTTTCCGCCGATACGATAGGACTTTCGTGGAACACGCCGGGACAGGCACTTCTCACCGATTTCGATCTCCGGTACGGAGTCCAGCAGATTACGACCCAGAATTTCGAGATCGCGACGCAAGTCGCGGGCGTCCCCGCGCCGCTTCCGGGGCAATTTCAATCAACTCAGGTTTCAGGGCTTTCTGCGAACACGGCGTATTATTTCGGAATAAAAGTGTATAACGCGTGCGGATCGGCTTCTCCTTTTGTCACGACATCGGCGACGACGCTTGCTGGCGGAGGAGGGGGAGGCGGCGGTAATGGAGGAGGGGGAGGAGGAGGATCGTCGAATCCGATATCTCCGGTTTCAAACGCAAGAGTCATCATCAACAACGGAGCCGACAAGACGTATTCGACGGCGGTGACGCTTTCGCTTATTGCGAACGATGCATCGCAGATGAAGATATCGAATCTTTCGGATGTTTCGGACGCCTCGTGGCAACCGTATACCGACACGAAGCCCTGGACGCTCACGGAAGGCGACGGCATGAAGACGGTGTATGTGAAATACAAGAATTCGAACAATGTTGAGGGCGAGACCGTTTCCGACGACATCCGTCTCGGCGATGAGCCTCCGGTTCCGCAACCGCCCGCTCCCGCAAACACGACAACCACGCAGATCATTTATGTTCCGGTAACTCAGCCCCAGGTTCTCGGGGTGAGCACATACCGCGCCCCGCTCGATTTCAACACGCTCATGGTGAATTGGGGAGACCGAAAGGCGGGAAATTATGCCGATTTGAACGGAGACGGACGAGTGGATATGGGAGATGTCAGAGTGCTGATGGCGAATTGGGTGAACATCAGCTCGAACGACGTTTTCATTCCCGTCGATAATGCGGCGAAATTCACGATTGAGCCGGGAAAACTCGTACTCGCCGAAGGACAGGAAGTCATGCTTGTCGTAAACGTGGCTCCCGGAAACGGAACAAAGAATTACACGGCACGTTTCGAGATGTATTATCCGACCGATATGCTCGAATATAAATCGTTTACGTATTGGACGGATTGGGTTCCGGTGGTGCGCCCCGATTACGACGTCGTCGATGAGACGCGGGGGAGAATCGTAAAAACCGCGGGAATGCCCGAAGGATTCGATTCGAAACGCGTGTTCGCGGTCATGAAATTCATCGCGAAAAAGACGGGATCGGGATCGTTGACCGTTCAGAGCGGCTCCTATTCTCTCGATGATACGAACACGGACACCTTCACCAACCATGAGGAAAAGAAGTATTCCGAACTCGATACGGTGAACGTTCCTTCCGGGACCGCGTATCAGCTCGCGAGCATCATTTCCTTCGGCGAATCGGGAAACCTCGCGGCGTTTCTCGCGACATTCGTATTTTTCCTCATCGTGTACGTCATATATTTCTTCTGGGGAAGAAAAAAGAACGGAAGAGAAGAATAGGTTTTGCGATAGATATCGGTTCGCGTCCCGCCGTTCCATGGAGCGGCGGGATTTTATCCGTTACAAATCATCCGTTAAGGATTACAATATACGGAATGGATCTCATTCATGCGATCATATACGGCATCGTGGAGGGAATCACGGAATTTCTTCCGGTTTCTTCGACGGGACACCTCATTTTGACGTCAAAGATTCTCGGAAACGAACATACGGAATTCCTGAAGAGTTTTGAGATTGCCATACAGTTCGGAGCGATCCTTTCCGTCGTCGCCATCTATTGGCGCGAACTTTTCGTGAACCGGCGCATCATGAAGCGCGTCGCTGCGGCGTTCATTCGCACGGCGATCGTCGGATTCTCGCTTTATTCGCTTATAAAAGAATACTTGATAGGAAATGTTCAGGTGGTGCTATGGGCGCTTCTTGCGGGAGGCATAATTATGATCGTTCTTGAAAAAGATCGCGGAAGGCGGGAGGGAACGGTTTCCGAACTCGGACTCATGACTTATCCGCAAGCCGTTCTTGTCGGCATCGTCCAGTCGATCGCGGTGATCCCCGGCGTCTCCCGTTCAGCGGCGACCATATTCGGAGGGCTCTACGCGGGCCTCTCAAGAAAGACAATCGTCCAATTTTCATTTCTCCTCGCGGTTCCCACCATGGCGGCCGCGACGGGATTCGATCTCCTGAAGAACGCCCATCTTTTCACGTGGGGCGAGTTTTGGTTTCTTTCGGTGGGATTTTTCGTTTCTTTTGCCGTTGCGTTCGCGTCCGTGAAGTTCTTCCTTTCCTTCATCAAAACCCACACGTTTGTCCCGTTCGGGATCTATCGCATCGCACTCGCGCTCATACTCATGTTCTTCATGGCGTAGTTTTTGCGTTTTTTCTCCCGCCGTTCTATTCTGTCTGGGACACCCCATAGAAGCACGATTCCGGGGGAGTCTTTGTTAGGAAAAAAACACCATGAACGAACACATACACATCAAAGGGGCGCGAGAGCACAATTTGAAGAATATCAGCCTGAAAATTCCGCGGAACAAGATCGTCGTTTTTACGGGACTTTCGGGATCGGGAAAGTCGTCGCTCGCGTTCGATACCATATTTGCCGAAGGGCAGAGGCGATACATGGAATCGCTTTCCGCGTACGCTCGCCAGTTTTTGGGTCGTCTCGACAAGCCCGACGTGGACGAGATAGAAGGGCTGTCTCCCGCGATTTCGATCGACCAGAAAAGCCACTCGGCGAATCCGCGTTCGACCGTCGCGACGATCACCGAAATCTACGACTATCTCCGCGTTCTCTTCGCCCGCGCCGGCACGCCGCATTGCCCTTTGTGCGGAAAGGAAATCCGGAGAATGACGAACGAAGAAATCGTGGATATCGCCATAGGCATATCGGACAACAACAAGAATCGGAGAAATCTCGTCATTCTCGCTCCCGTCGTACGGGGGAGGAAGGGGGAATATTATCAGATGCTCTACGACT
>DYGP01000057.1 GCA_020724685.1 Candidatus Paceibacter sp. | reverse complement strand
GGGTATGAGATTGAGATCCGGAGCACGGGATTCATCCCTCCGCAACTTGTGGTGAAAAAAGGCGATGTGGTGCAGATAAAGGTAACCGCGTCGGACGGGAAATATGATTTCGTCATTCCATATCTCGAAATGAGTCTCGTGATAAACGAGGGAGAGACAAGGCAGATGACCTTCCGCGCTGATTCCACAGGGACGTTCGTTTTTGAGTGTAAGGATTTCTGTCCTTCCGGAGATCTTATTCGGGGGGCGATCGTGGTGAAAGAGTAATGCCTGCGTCGGACAAAAAAAAGTGCGTGACGGTCGCGCAATTTGTATGAGATCTATGCGGACATGTGATATAATGTCCGCACGTTCGTATAAAAATAAACACAAAGAAAAATGAAAAAACTTTTTCATAAGCACAAACACACTCCCGAATGTAAAGACGGGAATTGTCCTCACGAGGGATGCGGCGAGCTCTTTGTTCCGATAAGCATCCTTATCGGCGCGGTGCTCATTGCAGGTTCGATCCTCTACACGAATCGCGGAGGATCGCTGTCGGCGAACATCCTTCCCTCAGAGGGGACGGGCGGGATTCAACAGCAGGAAGGAGGAGCGGCGTCGCTCAACAACGTGGCTCCGGTCTCCGGCGATGACTATGTCATGGGGGACAGGAACGCGCCCGTCACCATTGTTGAATATTCGGATATCGACTGTCCGTTCTGCAGGAATTTCCACGAGACGATGAAGCAGGTTGTCGAGAAATACGACGGAGAGGTTTCGTGGGTATATCGCCACGCGCCGCTCGATGAGCTCCATCCGAATGCGCGCAAAAAAGCGGAAGCCGCGGAATGCGTCGGTGAGCTTGGCGGAAACGATGCGTTCTGGAGATATCTCGACGCCCTTATGGCTTCGGAGGGAGGAGGTGACACGGCGGAGCTTGCAACCATCGCCTCGTCGATCGGGGTGAACGCTTCGAATTTCACCGCGTGTTTTGAAAGCGGAAAATACGGCGATAAGGTGCGGGGACATTTTGACAACGCCGTTCAAGCGGGATTTCGCGGAACGCCATACTCCGTCGTTCTTGTGAACGGACGCGCCGCTGAGTCGATTCCGGGGGCCCTTCCGCTCACGCTGAAGGGAGATCCGTCCGGACAGCCCGGAGTTTCCGAGATACTGGACGGGTTGTTGGAGAATTTGTAACGAGATATACAGGAAAAGCGATCGAAAAGAACAACCCCGCCGTTCCATGGAACGGCGGGGTTGTGTTTTTGTGTGGCGGAATTGTGTTTTGTGCGGAAAAGTGCGACATAACAATCTCTACCCGATCGGGTAGAGATTGTTATGTTGGGGTTTGGGGAATGGAGACGAAGGGAGAGAGACGAAAGAAGGGTCGCGGGAGCGGAGTTGCGGGACGCGGGAGTGGGTTGGGAGATGCGAGAGCGGAGTTGCGGGATGCGGGAGCGGCGCGGGTTATGACGCGCGCCGTTGGTGCGAACATCCTCTCGGGAGAAAAGGGGATAAATTCGGGGAAATGCGCCTGTTTTTCTGATATAATTTATCCATATGCCTCGGAGGAGAAAATATTGAAGAGGAGGGCTGGTTTTGGTTATCCGTACAATTTCATTATAAATTTTTGAATTTCTAATTTTGTAATTTTCAATCAATTTTCAAATGCCTGAATTTTTAAAATATACAAGCAGAAGAAGATTTAAAAACATCTTTACATGTCAGTTCCCAAGATAAAGAAAATTCGAATATCGCTGTTGTCTGGAACTTGTATGTTGGTGCTTGGGATTTTCTTTGCGCCTCTTTTTGCGCAGGGATTTATCGGTCCGGGTTCGCAGACGCCGGGGACGGGCGGGGGATCGTTCAAGCTTGATGCCGGTGGGAATGTCGGGTTCGGCGTCTCAAGCGCGACGCCGTCAAGTACGTTCGATGACAACGGACAGGGATTCGGGAATGTCTTTATGGTCGCGTCTTCGACGAATCCCGGACTTGCGCTTAAGAATCTTTTCTCGGGGAACACATATCTTTGGTCCTCGCGCAATTTCGGGAATCTTCACCTCTATCGCGAATCGGCGACGCTTCCAGGAAAGGTTATTATGGACATCACGCCGACGGGAAACGTCGGCATCAGCGTTTTCGGTCCGACGGAACGGCTTGAGGTCGGTGGGAATGTGAAAGGAAACGCATTTGTCGGATCGGTTTCCGGCGCGATCACCGCGGGAAATGTTTCGAGCGACGTGTTCGGTTCGCTTCAGGGAGGAGGTGCGTTCGCCTTTCCGGCTTCTTTGGGTGTCGCCACCTCGACGAAGACGGGGTTGCCTCAACCGTTGTCGGTGTATGGGAACGCGTACGTGAGCGGGAATGTGGGAATTGGAACGGCGGATCCTACGGCGTTGTTGCATCTTGGAGCGGGAGATATCAGACTGACTCAGCCGTCTTCCACAGGAACTCGCCTGATTAATGCGGGAACGACATTTATCGATTTCGGGAACACTTCCAATCAACAATTGCGATTCGGAGCCTTTGGCGGAATGGTGTTTGATATCGACAACAACAACAATGAAACCGGTTCTTATTTTCGCTTCACTCACAACAATGGAGTGGATCTGCTGTATATTCAGGACAGTGGCAACGTCGGTATCGGGACGACTGGGCCTGTTGCGAGATTGCACGTAAACAATGCGGGAACCGGTTCCGGAGATCATGCATACGCATATTTCACAACCGGAGATACAGGAGCGACGTCCGGTGATGGATTGACTATAGGGTATGCGGCAAATGACACCGCTCAGATAAATAACAGAGAGAATACGAGACTTGAAATCAATTCTAGTGGGGAAATTTTGATGCAGACGGTTTCGGGAAACGTCAGTATAGGCACAACAGCGTCTCCAGCAACCGCGAGACTCGTCGTTGCGACATCAACGACAGGGGCGACGATTGATGTGTCGGGAGGGAAGATCATCAATCTCGGGACGCCGACGGCGGCGACCGATGCGACGACGAAGAGTTATGTTGATTCAATCGTCGGCGGATCGGGCGGTGTCGGAACAGGAACGACGGGGCAGACACTTCGTCATGATGGCGTGGGATGGGTTGCGAATTCGACTATTTATAATAACGGGACGAACGTTGGTATCGGGACAACGGTTCCTGGTGTGACGCTTGATGTGAATGGAAACATTCTCGCACGGGGAGCGAACGTCCTGTTTTCTGATGCATCGACAAGTAATCGCGAATTTATATCCAGTTTCGATGGGGGAATTACAGGATTGAACACAACGGGAGTGTTTGGATTTTTTGCTGACACTTCGCTTGGTGCAGCTGTCACTGCACCAACTGCGGGAATCAGTGTCGCAGGAATCTATTCTTCCAGTAATGTTGGTATCGGTTCCACTGCTCCCGCAACGGCACTTGATGTGGTCGGTGGCGGTGCGTTCACTCAGCCGGTTTCGGTAGGTACGCCAACCGGAGGTTCGCATGCGGCGACAAAGTCATATGTTGATTCAACAATTGCCGGAAGCGGTGGTGGTGCGTGGACTATCAGCAGCAGTGATGCATATTTTTCTCTGGGTGGTAATGTTGGAATCGGAATTGCTAATCCGGTTGATAAACTGTCCGTGGTTGGTACGACAAAATTAAACGGAAGAGTCGGCATCAATACGGATGATGGAGGTCATGGAGCTGCACTTGCCGTGCGAGTTGATGGGAACGGAGGACAGAGGGGTGTGGTGGTATGGAATAACAGCGGCGATTTGGAAGATGATCAACAAGTGTTTTCAGGGCTAAACCATAGCGGCGCCTTCACTTCTTGGATTACTGGAATAGGGGGAGCGTATTTTGCGGACAATGTCGGTATCGGTTCAAGTTCGCCTGGAACAAAACTTGATGTGATAGGAACAAGCAAGGCGTCTCAATTTGCATCGGATGTAAGTAATGTTGAAACGGTT
>DYGP01000056.1 GCA_020724685.1 Candidatus Paceibacter sp. | reverse complement strand
ATCGAATTCGCGTCTATAAGAAGAAGTTTTTTCATTGTCGGGACGAATTTCAAAAAAGGATTATCGACGATTGACCGATATCGTACGTTCGTTTTTTTTCTTTCCCGGACCGATCGATATGCGGAGAGTGTTTCTCGGGAGAAGGGATCGTATGCGCTCACCCCATTCCACGCATACGATTGATTCGGAATCTTTGGTGATGTCCCCGAACCCGAGAGAGGCGAATTCGCGCGCGTTGTCGATTCTGTAAGCGTCGGCGTGGTAAAAAAAACGAAATCCCGTCCCACGTCTCTTTATAAGGTGCCTCTTGAGAAGCGCAAATGTGGGGCTTGTGATGTTCTTTTGGGGAATACCGAAGAACGCCGCCCCTCCCTTTACAAAAGACGTTTTCCCCGCGCCGAGCTCTCCAAAGATCGATATCACAAGCGCGTTCGGAGATGAGTGTTCGGCTGCCGCCCGAGAAATTATGTCCCGCGCGATGCGTTTTGTCTCCGCGACCGAACGCGAATATCTTATCCCTTTCCTCATACGAGACCTTCTTTCTTTATTCCGAGGTGCTCGTACGCTTTTTTTGTGGCGATTCTTCCCGCGGCGGTGCGTTCGAGCATTCCGATCCCTATGAGAAACGGCTCGTACACATCCTCAATCGTCCCTGTTTCCTCGGAGAGGGCCGCAGCGAGCGCTTTGATCCCGGCGGGACCCCCGTTATATTTCAGGATGAGTCCCTCGAGAAGCTCGCGATCCGTTTTTTCGAGTCCCAAAGCGTCGATCTCGAGGAGTTTCAGCGTTTCCTCCACCGCTTCTTTCGTGATGGATCCGTTTCCGTGCACCTCGGCATAATCGCGCGACCGCTTAAGGAGCCTGTTTGCGGTTCTGGGCGTCTTCCGGGATGCGCGCGAGAGCGCGGCAACAGCATCCTCATCGATAGGCGCTCCGAGAATGCCCGCGGAACGGCGGATGATTTTCTCGATATCGCTTTCGATGTAGTAGTCGAGCCGTATTGTCGCTCCGAATCGCGACCGAAGGGGGTTCGAGAGGAGATTCACTTTTGTCGTCGCGGCGATGACGGTGAACGGCGGAAGATCAAGCGAAAAGGTTCTCGCGGCGGGACCTTTTCCCACGACGAAATGGAGTTTCCTGTTTTCGAGGGCGGGATAGAGGATCTCTTCGACAAGTTTGTTGATGCGGTGGGCTTCGTCTATAAAAAGAACGTCGGATGCCTCGAGATTGCTCAGGATCGCCGCGACATCTCCCGCTTTTTCAAGCGCCGGTCCCGTCGTCACTTTTATCTGGGCATTCATCTCCCTGGCGATTATGTGCGCGAGCGTCGTTTTTCCGAGTCCGGCCTGCCCGTAGAGAAGCACGTGATCACAGCTCTCTCCGCGTTTTTTGGCCGCGTCGATGATAAGCCTGAGATTTACCTTCGCTTTTTCCTGTCCGACGTACTCATCCCATTTCGTTGGGCGCAACACAAGGTCGATCGGGGAGTTATCCACAGGACGTTCTTCTTTCTCTTTACTTTTCATGGTGTGTTGTGTTATTATTCAACCCGGCGCTTTGACTCCTGGTTGTTTTTGTGGTGTTTTTTGTGTGTTTTTATTTTACACCAAAAAGGATTTTTTTTCCCTTCCCCGGTTTTTCGGGGATGCAGGAGGTATTGACAAATGTTTTAATATATGCTATCATTCCACTCAGAATAATACATCGCATTCAGAGACCTGTGGGCAAGCGGATTCTTTCCAAGAACACAAGGAACACTTGGTTTCGGCTGGGTGTCTCCTCGGATGAATCGGTCTTTTCCCGGATTTCCATTTTCCGGGAAATTGTTAGGTGCCTTTCGGCATTTTTGCCCACGGATCCCTGTGTGTGATACAACCCCGTCCCGACTAAAATCGGGACGGGGTTTTTGATTATGTGCCTCCTTATTTTTTTCTGAACCAGTCTATCTTTCCGGTCAGTCGCTCCACCTCTTCCATGCTCGTGACGCCGCGGAGCGCTTTCAGGATTCCATCCTCCTGAAGAGATACCATACCCTCGGATCGCGCCTGCTTCTTGAGGTCGATTTCCGTCGGGTTTCCGTATATGAGCTTTTCAACTTCTTCCGACACAACGAACAATTCGAATATCGACGTCCGTCCCTGATATCCCAGTCCTCCGCACGCCGCGCATCCTTTCGGTTTGTAAATCGTACGTTCCGTATATTGTTTCCGGTCCACGCGCCCGGGGAGATTCTCGAAAAATTTTTCAATAGATGCGGCTGTGGTTTCGTCTATCGGCACAAGCTCCTTACATTCGTTGCAGAGCGTGCGTATGAGGCGCTGTGCGATGACGAGCGTGAGCGCGGGGCCGAGTATCTGCGATTTCGCCCCGAGATCGAGAAGCCGGGGGACGGCTCCCGCGGCGTCGTTCGTGTGGAGCGTCGAGAATACGAGGTGTCCCGTGAGCGCCGCGTTCAGCGCTATTTCCGCCGTTTCCCTGTCCCTGATTTCTCCGACGAGCACGATGTCGGGGTCTTGTCGCAGTATCGAGCGAAGTCCGGACGCGAAGGTGTAGCCGGACTCGTTGTCCACCTGGGTCTGCGATATGCCCTTGAGGTGGTATTCGATCGGGTCCTCGATTGTGATTATTTTTATCTCCGGTTTCGTGACGTTTTTGAGAAACGCGTAAAGCGTCGTGGTCTTTCCGGATCCCGTGGGTCCGGTGTTCAGAATGAGTCCGTTCGGCCGCGAGATGGCCTCCTCTATTATCTCGAGATCGTCGGCGCGCCACCCGAGCTCGGTGAGTTCGCTCTTCAGGGAAAGAGGGTCGAGGAGGCGGAGCACGATCGTTTCTCCGTACTCGGAAGGAATGACGGAAGTGCGGACCTCGATATCCCGGTCTTTGATTTTTATCGTAAAGCGTCCGTCCTGCGCTTCGTCGTGGATATTGAGCTTGAGCCCGGAAAGGAGTTTTATCCGCGTGACAAGGGCGCGGTAGACGAGCGGAGAAAATTTGTCGTACGCCGTGTGGAGAAGTCCGTCGATGCGGAGACGGAAAGCATTCGTCTCTTCGCCGGGCTCGAAGTGCGCGTCCGAGGCTTTCATTGCGAGCGCGCCGGCGAGCACAATCTCGAGTATCTGCGAGGTGTAGGGGCTCTTGAACGCCGCGATCTCGTTTGAAAGATCCGTGAGTCCGCGTATTTTTTCCTGAAGCGCCCTGATGTTGTCCTCGTTTATCTCGACGCTTCCGCTGATTTCTTTCGAGGACGTGACGTACTGATAGTAGGAAAGCGCGTGTTCAAGCGAGGTAAGCGAACAGACAACGACTTCAACCTCGTGTTTTTTCTTCAATTCTTCGATGATTGCCTGCGCCTCGGGAGAGGATGGATTGAACGCGGCCACCGTAAGCTTTTTTCTGTTCATGAAAAGAGGGGAAAGGAGCGCCTTGCGCGCATCCTCTTCTTTCACGAGCTCCATCGCCTTTATCTCCGTGGGTATTCGCGAAGATATGAGATTGAGATACGGGAATCCCAGCTGTGACGCCCGCCGTTCCGCGTCCCTCTCTTCGGCTTTCCGCCGCTCTTTCCGGAGCTGTTCGTCGAGATCCTTTGATTGCTGGAACATACATATAGATTATAACCCACGACCGACAACTCACAACACAAAAAAGTCGTTATTGACATAAAACTATTTTGTATGGTATAATAACACCAGGATAACAAATAAGGAGATTAAAAAGTGAAAAAGAAAGTTTTGATTTTGATCGTTTTTTCGGCCGTATTTCTCGCATCCTGCGGAGTCGCGCAGAGAATTGTGAGCGGCGTCACGGTGCAGACCTCCCCCCACGCGAGATATCTCGTCGGAACGGAGACTGCGATTCTCAATTCGATGGGCGTCTTTATACGCCTTATCGGATACGACGGGACCGAATTCGGGCGTCTCGGACCGGGGGCCCAGGTCACCGACGTTGAAAGGG
>DYGP01000055.1 GCA_020724685.1 Candidatus Paceibacter sp. | reverse complement strand
AAGCGTTTAATCTCTATCAGTCGTACGGATTCCCCCTTGAACTCACCGAGGAGCTTTCGAGGGAAAAAGGGTTTTCCATCGATAAAGAGGAGTTTGAAAAAGAATTCAAAAAACATCAGGAACTCTCCCGCACCGCGTCCGCGGGAGCGTTCAAGGGAGGGCTTGCCGACCATTCCGAGGCGGTGGTGAAATATCATACCGCAACGCACCTGCTTCACAAGGCGCTCCGCGAGGTCTTGGGCGACCACGTGGAACAGAAAGGAAGCAACCTTACCGCCGAACGGCTCCGGTTCGATTTCTCGCATCCCCAGAAGATGACTCCCGAAGAGATAGAGAACGTGGAAACGCGCGTGAACGAGATGATACGGAAGGATCTTCCCGTGCGTTTCGAAATGCTCACCGTGGAGGAGGCGAAACGAAAGGGGGCCATCGGGCTTTTCGAAGACAAATACAAAAACCTCGGGGACAAAGTAAAGGTGTATTTCGTCGGCGACTACTCGGCGGAGATCTGCGGAGGGCCGCACGTCGAGCGTACGGGACAGATAGGGACGTTTAAAATAACGAAAGAAGAGGCGGTCGCGGCGGGAATACGCCGCATAAAGGCGACGGTATCGTAGTATAATGGAAAGGTGATCCGGAAAATCATCCACATCGTCAGGGATCTCCCTTCGCGCCTCAGGCGCAAAAAGCATTGTATCGTCATCGAGGAGACTGAAACGTCGGTGACGGTTTCGGAGGGGCGCGTATCCGAACTGGAAAGGAGAATACGGATTGTAAACAGGCTCTCAGGAACGTCTCTGGACGATTTTACAACGCCCTTTTTCAGGGCGGATTATCTTGTCTTCGCGACGCACGGAAAACGCGCAACCACTGTCCAGAACACCGTGCATCTTTCCCGGACGGACCCCGGAAGAGAAGTGGATGACCGGGAATTCGAAGACCTTATATTCCGCGGATTGTGGGAATATTTCAGCGAATACCGCGGATTTTCCTCGAAGAAAATGGGAGTGGGCGAGGGCGACATCGTTCTTGCGGAAGTCTCGATCTCCGAACTCGCGATGGACGGCCACACGATCGTGAACCCGGTCGGGATCACGGGGAAAAAGCTCTCTATAAGATTCAGGGGAACGTTCCTCGCAAAAGAAACTGCGGAACGGGAAGAGAAATTGAAATCATGGGCGCGGGAAGTTTTCACGACGGAATCGAGGGGAACCCTTTCAGCATTCATTGCGGGGGAAAACGACGTCGTGCTTTTCTGCGGAGAGGAGAATTCTTCGGCTTTTTCCGCCAGAACCGACAGAGTTCTGTTCGCCGGAGACATAAAATGGAGTTCGTCGGCCATGCTCGAAGAGCTTGAAAGTTCGTTCGGCATCGACCGCGAGAACGCCCGTGCGATTTTCGAGCGATACGCCCAGGGAGACGTTTCTTCCACGTGCCTCAATTTCTGCGATCGTATTCTTTCAAAACACCTGAGAACCTTTCTTGAGTCGGTGACTACAAGGCAGAGAAGGGGAGGCTCTCCTCCGCTCACCATGCACGCCGTATTCTCCTTCCCGATACCGAAACATATACACTGGTTGAAAAACACCAGTCGGTTTAAAATAAACTCGCTGGAGGAGCGATTTTCAGAACTCGGATTCCATGCGGAAAAAACGGAAGACACTTCGGTTGCGACAAACATCTTCGCGTTCTATCCCGCGCTCTTCCCGAAGAACGAGCTTGCAAACAAATTGCTGTCGAGGCGAACGAAATGGATAAATAAAAAATGAAACTCGAAAAAAAATTCTATCTTGATCCGGAAGACGGAATCGACGTTGCGAAGGAATGCGTTGACGCCTCGGAAGGGGAGGGGGCGATTCTGAACGTCACAAAGAATTCCGTCCTGGGGGAGTCCGTCCGCACCTTCAAAGAACTCAAAAAATACGCCGCGGAGGCGGAAAAGGAGCTCCTCATCGAATCGGTCGACGACCACATACTCGAACTCGCTTCACTCGCGGGAATCAGGGCCGTAAACCCCGTTTTCCGGGCGAAAGAAAGGGCGGTCTCCGACATATATCCCGTCGCGCGGGCACCGCGGGAAAACGCCCGGCGGAAAAGCACGCCGGACGCGGACGAAGAGAAAGATGCCGGAAACGAAACGGCGCCGGAAACCATCCGTGAAAAACCGGACGTGTCGATTATATTCGAGCACAAAGCGAGAGCCGAAGAGAGAAAAAGGAAGAAAGAAACCCCGCTCCCGGCAAAAAACTTCTTCGAAGAAGAACCCGAAGACGGAGGAAGGAAAGAAAGGAAACCGAGAAAGAAAATGAAGGGAAAAACGAAAGCGCTTGTGACCTTCACTCCCGTCGCGGTGATTCTCGCCGCGGTATGGATTGCCGTCTCCGTCCTTCCGCGCGCCGACGTCGCCCTTGCCCTGAAAAAAGAAATCGTCCAATTCGACGAAACACTCGAAGTTTCGGTGAAGGCGACTCTGCCCGATATCGCTTCTTCCGCAAAGACAATTGTTCCGGGAGAACTCCTTTCGGCGAAAAAGAACATGTTCATTCCGTTTGACGCCGACAAAACGGAGCAGGTTTCGCGCAAAGCGAAGGGAACGCTTGTCGTCTCGAACGCATTCAGTTCTTCTCCCCAGACGCTTGTGGCAACAACGCGATTCGAGGCGCCGAACGGAATCATATTCCGTCTCGACGAAAAAACGACGATTCCGGGAGCAAAGATTTCCGGGAAAAATGTCACTCCGGGATCGATCGAGGTCAAAGTGACCGCCGATCAGCCGGGAGAAGAATCCAACATATCTCCGACGAAGGGATGGAAGATACCGGGATTCAAAGGAACCGACCGATACGACAAGTTTATCGTTGAAAATACGAAACCTATGTCCGGCGGATTCGTCGGAGAAGCCCCCGTCGTATCGGAAGAGCGCATGAAAAAAACCGCCGACGAAGCGGAAACGTCCCTGAATAACGCGCTCTCTGGGGAGATGGTGGTGCTTATGGCGGACACGTTCAGGCTTCTCGACGGAGCGGAAGCTTTTCGGATAACAAAAAACGAATTTCAAACAATGAAAGAGGATCCGAACAAGACCGGAATGTTCGTCGAGGGAGAGTTGAAACGCATCGTTTTCAGGGAGCAGGAGCTTAAAGACGCGCTGTTCGGAAAATACGGATCGAAATTCGTGGAACAGGGATACACGAAAGCCGCGGCTTTCGAAATATCATACGGGACGACGACGGCTAGTTTCGACGAGGGAAAAATGAACGTTCCGATCTCCGGATCGATAACCTACGTCCACGACATCGATTCCGAAACGCTCGCCGAGCGGTTCAGCGGGAAAAACGAATCGGAACTCAGGCAGGACATTTTTTCGATTCCTGGGATAGACAACGCGACGATATCGCTTTGGCCCTTCTGGGTGGACGAGGTGCCTTCCTCGCGGGGAAAAATCTTTCTGGAGATAAAATAAAAAGGTTGCGTCGCCAATAAAATTTCTCCGGCAATCCGTCTTATGCTCTCTTTCGGGCGCCTGCGGCGCCCGATGTTACCGAATTGCGCGCCGTTCCGTAGTTTAGTACAATTGAAAAATAATCCGAAAAAAACGATGAAAAACCGGAAAATACTCTACGGAACGTTCGCACTCGCTTTTGTCGCGGGGATTTCGTTTTATCTCGGTTCGCGCTATGCGGCTCCGCGCGTTGACGCGATACCGGTTGCAAACGCCCAAGAGGAGTTTCTCCGAGACGCGGATTTTTCCCTTTTCTGGGAAGCGATCCGGGTCATAAAATCGAAATATTTCAACGCGAACGAGGTTACCGACGAAGAACTTCTTTACGGAGCCATCCACGGCGCTTTTGAGGCGCTTGACGATCCGTATTCCGGATTCTTCGAGCCGAGTGACGCGAAAAAATTCCGCGAGGATCTGAGCGGAAGCTTCGGGGGGATCGGCGCGGAGATAGGGACCCGATCGGGAGACATCGTGATCGTCGCCCCGCTGAAAGACACTCCGGCGGAGCGCGCCGGTCTCGTTGCGGGAGACAGGATCTTGCAGGTCGATGAAACGCCCACAAAGGGATT
>DYGP01000054.1 GCA_020724685.1 Candidatus Paceibacter sp. | reverse complement strand
TTTCCGCGAAAAAAGCCCTTCGTTTTCGAGTTTCTTTTTAAGAAGTTCATATGCCTTCCTGAGAGACCCTTCTCCCGAGAGCTCAACGCGCTCCGTTGTAAAACTGAACCTTCCCTTCGGCTTATACATGCGCGGCGCACCATACGCTTTCACGAGCATCCCGTCCTCGAGCGCCGTTCCGAGCGATCGGTACGCATACGGATTCATATAACAATTCAAAATACCATCTCCTTCCTTGTCTTTGAGAGAAAAATACACTCCGGTGGGATGCGGACGGAATTCGGATATTTCTCCCTCAATCGTATACGACCGTCCGGAAAACACCTCATTTACGTAATCGAGAAATTCCCCGACGGAAAATATGGGCTCGGAGCGTTCCATCATTTCACTCTACCATTCCCTTATTTGATTGTCATAAGAATCGCGCCGGCAGTGATAAACGCGGCGCCGATTCCCGATTTCCACGAAAGATGTTCTCCGAGAAAAAGTATGGCGAAGACAAGCACGAATACGACGCTCAAACGGTCAAGCGCGGCGACAC
This sequence comes from Candidatus Paceibacter sp., assembly GCA_020724685.1. Classification (GTDB taxonomy): domain Bacteria; phylum Patescibacteriota; class Minisyncoccia; order UBA6257; family GWB1-50-10; genus GWA2-45-9. The sequence goes on along the minus strand of DYGP01000054.1, from coordinate 3,765 downwards.
CCGACGCAGGACCGGATTTCAACGCAAAAAAGTAGAAGAGCCATGAAAGCGCGCCGGCGATGCCCGAGAATACTATAAAAAGAAGCGGCTTTCCCTGTATGGTCGAGAGAAGCTCTCCTTTTCCAAGCGCGAGCGACACGGCGACAAGAAACGCCGCCATCACAAGCGCTCTGACGGACGTCGCAAGAGTCGAATCGACGTTCTGGATTCCTATTTTCCCGAAAACAGCGACGAGCGCGGCAAAGACCGCGGAGAGCACGGCGAATATGATCCAGGAATGCATACGGCTCATCTTTTCAGGAGGGTAAACGCGCCTCTTTGACAGACGAGCGTAAATTGCCTGTCATCGTCGTCCTCAAAAGGCGCCGATCCTCTCGCGCGCGCCCCGTCGAAAAAAACCCGCGCTTCCGCGGCATCGAGATCGTCGCGGAGATATTCCATTCCGGCCTTCGCTTTCTCCTCATAAACGAGCGGGAACCCGTGAACGACAGTTTTCTTTACCATATCCCCGATTATATCACATCCCGCTCCGAGGATTCTTCTTTCTTTTCGGATACGGGAGCGTATGAGCCGATCGCTTTCTTCACAAGCAAGACGGAAACAGCCGCGACAATCGCGCCGCCGAGAACATCGCTCGGCCAGTGCATTCCCGTGATAATTCTCCCTATCCCGTTCAAGAGCGCGGCGAACGCGAGCCACCATCCCATTTTCTTATCGAAACACCAAATTGAAAATGCTATCGCAAAAAGAAATGCGGCGTGCCCGGAGGGAAACGACGAAGAGACTTCGTTGAAAAAAGGGGTAAAACCGAGAGCCTCGAACGGACGCTCCTTCTCGTAGAAAAATCTTGTGATTTCGGTGATAAATCCCCTCGAAAGAAGCGTTGCGAGCGCGGAAAAAAGGAAAGCGTAAAGACGCTCTTTTTTCGATCCGCGTCTCAGAAGAAACACCAAACCGATCGCGACGACGATGACGGCGAGATATTTCGCCAAGAAAACGAAAAAGACATCGAGGATTCCCGATGTCCCCGCAAAACCGTGAAAGAAACTGAAAAGCGCGGAATCTGAAAGCATCGCTTTATTTACGCACGAAAGGAAGGAGTCCCATGATGCGAGCGCGTTTTATCGCATTCGCAAGTTTGCGCTGATGTTTCGCGCAGACTCCCGTGTGCCGAGGGTCAATGATCTTCGCCTGGCTCGAAACGAAACGTCTCAGCATTTCGACGTTCTTATGATCGATCTCCTTGACGTTCTGTGAGCAAAAAAAACACTGTCTCATAATATTCTTTTAAAACGGTATGTCTTCAACTTTTATTTCGTCCTCGATGTCCACGTCCGGCATTGTCTCGTCTTTCGGTTCAAAATCAACACCTTCCCGCGACGGGCTTTCCTGACGGAATCCGTCCCCGGAAGATCCTCTCGGACCGAGCTGCATGCGTTCGCAAATGACTTCGGTGGTTTTTCTCGTCTGCCCCTGATTGTCCTGCCACGACCTCGTCTGAATCCTTCCTTCCACGAAAACGAGTCCTCCTTTTTTCAGGAAACGGCTTGCAACATCCGCCTGTTTCCCCCACGCAACAACATTATGAAATTCGGTTTTCTGCTGTCGCTGGCCCGACTTGTCCGTAAAGAACGAGTTCGTTGCCACGCCAAATGTCGCAACCGACTGTCCGGACGGGGTTTGGCGGAACTCCGGATCGCGGGTGAGATTTCCGAGAAGAAATACTTTGTTGACGTTCATACCGTTATTGTAATATTTCCTCTATCTTTTTCTCAAGTGCCTCGTTCGAAAGAGCTTGATCGAATCCCGACGGTTTCTTTTCCCCTCTCACGAATCTGCTCCTTCTCTCCCTTCCCCCCTGAATATCCGAAGAATCCTGGTCATCTCCTTTCTTTTCGGAAAAACGGGAAATGGTGTGTCTCAACACTTTCTTTTCGAGTTTGAGATCGCCCCCCACAAGAACCACGCGTTCCGGATCAATCGCAAATTTTATGAATCCGAGAAAACCCTGCGTTTGCTTTTGTATGGGGTACGCGAATCGAATTTTCATGAGAGGGCGATCCTCAAGAATGCTCCCTCCGTGTTTTTCGATGATCTTTTTCGGAACGCTCTCTTCCTCGGCGTCCTGTATGAACGACATCTCATAGAGCGTCGCGATATTTTCTTCCGTGTTTTTTACGTCTTCCATAAGCATTTAGAAAGATATCAGCTAAAGACCGCGAGGTCAAATCTCCTTTGTCTCCGTCTCTTTTTCCTCCGTCCCGGGGGTTGCTTCGTCTTCTTCAACCGAATGATCCTCGGAAACGGTTCTGAACTGTACGAGATCCTCTTCGGGTGCCGGATTAATCCCTGTTCCCGCGGGGATGAGTTTTCCGATAATTACGTTCTCCTTGAGTCCGTTGAGTTTGTCGGTCTTTCCTTCCACCGCGGCGTTCACAAGAACCCTGCTCGTTTCCTGGAAAGATGCCGCCGAAAGGAAGCTCTCCGACGTGAGCGAAACTCTCGTAATACCGAGCACACGGATGACCGCTTTCGCGGGCGCCTTTTTCAGCCGCTTCATTTCCTTGTTCACCTTCAGGAATCTCTGTTTGTCGATGACCTCGTCAATCATGAGATCGGTATCTCCCGGGTCCTTGATAACGACGCGGGAGAACATCTGGCGGACGATAATCTCGATGTATTTATCGTTAATTGTCGCGCCTTCTGGGACGTAAATCCGCTGTACCTCGCTTACAATGTAGCGTTGCGCCTCTTCAAGGCCTCTGTACGCGAGAAGTTCCCGTATATCGAGAGGTCCTTCTGAAAGCTGATCTCCTTTTTTCACCCTGTCCCCCTCTTTCACGAAAAGGTTTGCGTTCAAGGGAGCGACATATTCCTGAATGCCGGCTTTCAATTTTTTCGATTTCGTTTTTGCGAGTCCCTTCACCTCCACTATCTTTGTGAGTCCTTTTTCGCGAATCGTTTCAACGACGCCTTCCTCCTTGGCGAGAAGCGCTTTCCCTTTCGGAGGACGCGCCTCAAATATCTCCTCAACGCGGGGAAGACCGTATGTAATGTCGAATCCGGCAATACCACCGATGTGGAAGGTTCTCATGGTGAGCTGAGTTCCCGGCTCTCCGATCGATTGGGCGGCAACGATCCCCACCGCCTCTCCGATACGCACTTTTTCGTTCTTGCTCAGATCAAGCCCGAAACAGGTCGCGCAGACTCCGTCAAGAGACTTGCATGATATCGGAGAACGCACACGGACGCTTTCAATCTTCGATTCGTGTATCGTGCTCGCGGCTTCTTTCGAAATTATCTCCCCGGCGCGGACAACGAGTTTGCGGTCGATCCGGATGTCCTCCACACTCACTCTTCCGTATACGCGATCGGCAAACTTATATCCGAACGCGTCACCTTCTTTTCTGAAAATCTCAATTCCCGTATCGTCGCCGCAGTCATCTTCCCGAACCACAAGATCCTGCGCGACGTCAACCAATCGGCGGGTGAGATATCCCGCAGACGCGGTCTTGAGCGCGGTATCGGTTGATCCTTTTCTCGCTCCGTGCGTTGAAATGAAATACTCGAGAACGCCGAGACCCTCTTTGTACGACGACTTCACCGGAAGTTCGATCGTCTGTCCGCTTGCGTCCATGACGAGGCCTTTCATTCCCATCATTTGTATCGGCTGTGCCCAGCTTCCGCGGGAACCCGAGTCGAAAATCGCATAGATGGAGTTTGTGGAAGGAAGCGTATGAGGAATCACTTTTGCTATTTTTTCCC
>DYGP01000053.1 GCA_020724685.1 Candidatus Paceibacter sp. | reverse complement strand
TATCTCGCAATTTTCCGAAAAAGAGGAGGTTTCCCGCACCGCACCGGAAGAGATTTCCGTTCCGGCGGCGCCCGCCGCCCCCGTCGGACGCGAGGAAACGGAAGTTCCGGCGGCGCCGAAGCCGATTCCGGAAAAACCCGCGCCGTTCTTCAGGATTCTTCCCCCGCCCGAAATCGGCGGAAAAGAAAATATCGTATTTTCGAGTTTTTCCGACCTCTTTTCCGGAGTCGGATGGCTGAACCAGAACGAGACCACCATGCATCAGGATCGGTCGGCGACCGCCTTCACTTTCCGCCCCCTCGCCCGGTGGACGAAAAAAGCGGACGCTCCGGCGATCTCCGCCGCGTCGCGGACGAGGCGATGCATCGCGGCGTCCTGCGTGTCTTCGGACGACTCGAACGTCTTTTCGAACGGAACGCGCGTGGAGCTTCCGCGGGAGGTCAAAGACGCGAAGATAGAATCGATATCAATCGGCGCGCTCAACACAAGATGGGTCGTTGGGGTCACGATCCTCCGCGCAGGCCGATACGAAGGGTGGGTATATTCGTTCGACGGAAACGGTTTTTCGAAGGTGTTCGGAGAAGCGAACACCCCGTTCGTCTCGGAATACAAGGGGACATTCGGATTCGGCGGAACGGATGATGAATGGTTTGCGATCTACGGCGGATACAAGGGTCTCGGATATTTCATACGGGAAGGGAGACCGTTCCAAAACGTTTCCGACATGCTTTCATATCGCATCATGGACGGGGGATTCGATCCCGTCGTTTTGCCCGCGGGAGAGGGAAGCGCGACGAGGTTTTACGTTTCGAGCGCGACGGACGGGAAACCGAGACTTATGAAATTTTTCAAAAACCCGGCGGGAGAGATCGCCGGCGTCGTTGATTTTTCCGAGAATATCAAGGGACAGTTTTCGCGCGCGGTGTTCCGCGTCGCGAACGTCGTCGGAAACGTGACTGTGCTCGAGGCGGCGGCAACCTCGCCGTCGGGAGAGACGAGCGGGTGGGAGGTTATCGACGAGGGATTCGACGACCAGAGCGTGGCAAAGGTGCATTCCGTGAATATAAACAACTATCCCGCGGAAGTGCGGAGCGCAATGATCGCCGAGGTCCAGATGGACGAGGGAAACGCGAAGGTAACGTTCTTCGTCTCAAATGACGGGAACGAGTGGATCGAAGCGCCCCCGGGGAAAGAAATCGTTTTTCCGAAAACGGACGGGACGCGCCTTCTTTGGAGGGTGGAATTCACGGTCTCAGGGAACCGGTCTCCGCTCTTTTCGCCGTATTTCGATAAGGTGAGGATAGACTATAAAGTAAAATTCCTATAACAAGTATAAAGTAGTAAGTAGATAGTATTAGGTATAAACAGAAGAAAAAACAAGAAGAAGGTAGAAGGTAAAAAGTATGGAGGAAAAAGAAAAAAATCATTCCTTTACCGATCTAATAGCGTGGAAAAAAGCACACGATCTTGTTCTGATTATTTATAGGGTTACGGAAAGATTTCCAAAGAGTGAGACCTTTGGTCTTACAAATCAAATAAGGAGAGCCGCGGCATCAATTACTTCAAACATTGCGGAGGGGTTCAGTAGGTCTACAGGTAAAGATAAATCCAGTTTTATAGTACGCTTGGTTCTCTGACGGAGCTATAGAGTCAATTATTGATTACTCGGGATGTCGGATATATTTCAAAAGAAGAATTCTCAAATATATCAGAGTTGTCTGTAGAGGTAAGCAAGCTTTTGAATAGGCTTAGAAAAATACGGAATACTTAATACTTACTTCTCTCTACTAACCGCTATTTGGTATAATAAATATATACATCTCAATGGCCTACAAAAAATACACGCTTTTATTGGTGTCCGCAGTCGTTCTGCTCGGCGCGGGGATTGCCGGCGTTGTCTTTGCGCAGTCGGTCGTGTTCGATAAGGATATTGACCTTCAAGGGACGAAGAAGATTTTGAATGCGAATTCAATAGGCATCGGGACGGCGGTGCCAACGGGATTGTTACACCTTTATCAAGAAGGCAGTGGTTCAGCCGATCTAAGGATTAGAGGAAATAGCACGGGATGGACTGATGCGGCGGTTGTACTTGAAGCTACACAGTCAACGAATCGTGGCGGTGGAATATACTTTCTAAATACCGCTGGAGGTTATGAGTGGTTTTGGGGAAGAAAATATGCTGCAGATGATTGGGTAATAAACAGAAATTCAGATGCGGCGACCCATCAGGTGGATACAGCAGAAACGGGAGCGACCGGGGTCACAAACTTATTGACTGTTAAAGGTACTGGCAACGTCGGTATCGGTTCTGTAAGTCCGTCATACAAACTTGATGTTGCGGGTACTGGACAGTTCACTCAACCCGTTATCGTCGGCACGCCTGTTTCGTCAAGTCACGCGACGACGAAAAGCTACGTGGACACCGTTGCGGCCGGAGGAACGTTGTGGACTCTCGATCCCACGGAGACAAAAATATACACCACGAACTCAAGATGGGTGGGGATCGGAACCACGACTCCGCTCCACAAGCTCGACGTGGTGGGGTCCTATTATTCCCGCACGGTGGTGAAGGGCACGTGCAGCGGAACCGTGAATATCGACTGGGGAGAGGGGAACACCCAGCACTGCGTTTTGGGGAGCACGCCCGTGACATTCACGTTTTCCGGAGGGCAGAGCGGGGGAAATTACAAACTCATCCTGAAACAGGACGGAACGGGATCGCGCACCGTAAGCTGGCCCGGCTCCACTGTTATCCGGTGGGGATCGAGCGGAGAACCGTATCTTACCCCGGTGCCCGGAAAGACGGACTATGTCGGATTCATCTACAACGGGATTGATTCGAGATATGACGCCGTTGCGTTCAACGCGAATTTCTAATAACCATTAGCCGCTAACTGACAACTGTTTACTATTAATACCATATATCGAATGCGTTATACTGTATCCATATGAACAAAAAGATCATATCAGCCATAGGAATACTCGTCGTCGTCGCGATCTTGGCGGTCGTTTACGTCACGTGGGAGGACGCGGCTCCGGAGACGTCAACGGAGGGAGAGTTGATGACGAGCCCCACGAGACTTTCGACGAGCACGGACGGGCTTTCGGGAACCTCGTCGATACCGCTCCTTCCTCTCACCGATTCCGACGTTCAGAAAGAGGAGACTGAAGCAGAAACAATTATCACCGACGAAGTCGATATGGGCGAGTTACGAATATACACCATCAAGGCCGAGGAATCGAAGTTCGTTCCGAACGAGATCGTTGTGGACAAGGGGGACAGGATTCAAATCAACCTGATCGCTGTGGGAGGACCGCGCAGTTTTGTCATCTCCGAGCCGCTCAGCCTCAGTCTTGATGTGAAGGAGGACAGACCCGTCACGTTCGGATTCGACGCAACGACGGAGGGGAGATATCAGTTTTCCGACATTGAAGGGAACGCGACGGGGATGATCATCGTCCGCTGATCCGGCGCACAAAAAGGGCGGCAGAAAAAACAAAATTATGAATTTGAAAAAAGGAATTATCATCGGCATCGTCATAATCATACTTGCGGTTGCCGTGATTGCGATCTACGGGACGGAACAAAAAGAGGAGACGACGACGGAGCTCAGGCCGGAAATCCAGCCGACGTTCGAGACTCTTCTTGAGGGAGACGCGGAGAAGGAAGAGACGGCTTCGGCGGAAGCCCCCTCCATACTTGAAGAAGAGGAAAGCGAGGTGAAGCTGTATGAGATACTCGCGCTCAGCGACGGATTCAATCCCCAGGAAACAATCGTTTCAAAGGATGAGGCGTCCCAGATAAGCGTCATTGCGGAAGACGGGGATTACGACATCGTGTTTCCCGATCCGCTCGACAAGCATTTCATTTTGAAAACGGGGCAGTCGGCGGTTTTCAGAATCAAATCCGACACTCCCGCGGGGAGATATGTGTTCGCGTGCAAAGACCAATGTCCCGAGGGAGGACCGATAAGCGGAACGCTCATTATAAAGTAGTTTCAGATTCGGAAGGAAAACCGCCCTTTTCCGGGCGGTTTTTTGTGGTCATTTTAACCGAGGGAAGGTATAGTTAATGATATGGCGGGGCATTTCTTGGGTGCCATTCTTCTTCTCGCGCCGTTTGCGCTTGTTTTTTGCTTTAAGAACCGTCTTCGGGGATTTTTGTACGTGCTTGCGTCCGTCCTCGCGCTCCACCTCTTCGTCGGACTGGTCACGCAGGCGTTTCATGTGTTTTTTTACGAGGTCGTATTCGCAGTCCATGCGGTTTTCGCGATAGGAACGGCAGTCGTGCTTTTCCGCAAACGGAAAACCGTCTCGTTCGGACGGAAGCTGGAGTGGAGCGCGGTTCTCGCGTTTTTTATCATTGTTTTCGAGCTCTGGTCCGTTCATTTTTCATATACGGGAACAATCAGCACAATCCGCGGAGAGCGATTTGTCCAGAATACCTCATATCAATATCCGTATTTTTCGGACGAATGGGTCGGGATATCGTTCATCGATTATTCCATCGAGCACGCTGCGCTCCCGGCGGCGAATCCGCTCATTGACGGTCCGGATGGCGAAAAAACGCCCAACGTTTTCATTCCCTTCTTCTCGATGGTTTCCGAGATGTTTCTTCTTCTCGCCGCCTTGCCGCTTTCGGGATACGTGTTCGCATCGATCGCCGCCGGGTTCATTGTGTGCCTTCTTATATACATTTTTTTGAGGGCGAATCGCGTCGGAGAACTTCCCTCCGTCGCCGCAACCCTCTCCGTTCCGTTCATTCTGAACGGTTCGAATCTTCCGGGGATATGGTATCTTCTTCCCTTCGTCGGAGGGCTTGTTTTCTTTCTGATCGGACTCATAAGCGGGAGCATCCGCG
>DYGP01000052.1:1530-4873 GCA_020724685.1 Candidatus Paceibacter sp. | reverse complement strand
AGGGTGCCACACTTCCCTTTCAGATCCTTCTCTTCACGATCCCGTTCGTGTTCGTCGGAAACATCATCGGAAACGTGCTTTTTGCGTATGACAAGCAGAAATCGTTCGTGGGGGCATACGGATTCGGGGCGGTTGTGAACGTTGCGCTCGATTTCCTGCTCATTCCTACATTTGGCATCCCCGGATCGGCATTCGCAACCGTCTGCTCCCAACTCGCTTCGAACGGATATCTCTGGAGAACGATGAGGAAAACAAATCCGTTCCATCTGTTCCGAAATCTCAAAAACATCATTCTCGCGAGCATCGTGATGGGGGCGGCATGTCTCGCGCTCACGGGATTCGGCGTTCCCGTCATCGTGACGATCGTCATCGGCGGAGGAGTCTATTTTGCGACGCTTTTCATACTTAAGGAACCGCTCCTCGAATACGTGAATCCGAAGAAACTTCTGGAGTAAGCGCAGACGCTCCACGCAGGGCGTTCATCTGCTACAATGAACGCATGAACATACTCGTTACCGGAGGCGCGGGATTCATCGCCTCCCACATCGCGGACGCATACATCGAAAAAGGCCACAGAGTCGCCGTCATCGACAATCTTTCCACCGGATCGAAGAAAAACATTAATCCGCGGGCGAAGTTCTACAAGGCGGATATTCGCGACGCGAAAACGATCGAAGGTATATTCGCAAAAGAGCGTCCGCAGATCGTGAACCACCATGCCGCGCTCGCGTCCGTCATTATTTCTACAAAAGATCCGGCACAGACGCTCGCGGTGAACGTCGAAGGAACTCTTCTGCTTCTCGAGGCGGGGAGGAAAAACGGAACGAAACGCTTTATCTTCTCATCGACCGGAGGCGCGATCTACGGCAACCCGAAAAAAATCCCCGCGGCAGAAACCGCGCCGGCAATCCCCCTCTCTCCGTACGGCCTTTCAAAGAAGCTTGCCGAAGACGTCATACGCTTTTACACGGATACTTACGGAATCTCCCATGTCATATTCCGGTATGCGAATGTGTACGGACCGAGGCAGAACCCGAAAGGAGAAGCGGGCGTCGTTGCAATCTTCGGCGCGCTGATGAAAAAAAATGCGCGCCCGACGATATTCGGCGACGGATCGAAAACGCGCGATTACGTGCACGTGTCCGACGTTGTCCGTGCAAATCTTCTCGCTTCCACGAGAGGAAAAAACGAAACGTTTAATATCGGCACCGGAAAAGAGGTGTCCGACTATGACGTGTTCCTCGCCGTCGCCGAAGCGACGGAGTTCACGAAAGAACCTGTTTTCAAGCCGTTCCGGAAGGGCGAGATAACGCGCATCTCACTTTCGTCCACAAAAGCGGAAAAAATGCTGGGGTGGAAACCCGAAGTGACATTTGAAAAAGGAGTCCCGAAAAGCATCTAGTTCTTCCCGAGAAACATCTCAAGTTTTTCAAAAAAAGTTTTTTTTGTATAACGCTCGGAAACCAGCCTCTTCGCAGCATGGCCGTATAGAATCCTCAGAGATTCGTCTTCAACGAGTCTTTTTATCGCGCTTCGAAGCGCTTCCGAATTTTTCGGAGGAACGGTGATTCCCGTTTTTCCAGACTCGCTTACTTCGGGAACTCCCGTTGGAAGTGCGGTATTTACAACCGGTTTCCCGCAAGCCATAGCTTCGATCTGGACAATACCAAAAACCTCAGATGGCTCGCAAGAAGGAAGCACGAACACATCACACGCATGATAGTATGCAACAAGATCGTCCACGGGATCGATAATCGTTATTCTCGCGGAAAGTCCTTCTTTTTCTATCTTTTCCAAAAGCTCACTTTTTAAAACTCCGTCTCCCACAATCAAAAGGTTCGCATCAACACCCTTCATCGCATCGATAAGATACGAAAATCCTTTGTAATACACGAGACGGCCGACAGAAAGAAGAAGCGGCGTTCCGAACCTTCTCTTGATCTCATCAGCACGTCTCTTCACCGATTCCGTCTCCGCGAATTTTTCCGCATCGACACCAAAATAAATCACGCGACACTTCTCAGAAAATCTCTGGAGTATTTTCGATGTTCCGACAAGTGTCCTGTTCGAAACAAAGATGTGTCCAGCGCGCCTTAATGTGAAAAAAAGAAAGGGATTAAATATTTTTGCAAGTGTTTTCTGCCTCACAATATCAGAGTGATACCATACCACCACCCGTTTCTTCCTTCCGAAAATCCAATACGCCATAAACGCGAGTGGAAAAGGATGGTGGAGAAAAACCAGATCGGCGTCTTGAACGCGCTTTCTGAATTGCACAAAAAAATCGATCGAGAGGGGCATTCCCAGCGCCATGCCCGAGCTCCCCGCGCGACATATCGGCACACCGTTCACCGAATCCTCAAGGCGACTTCCCTTTGGAACGCACGCGAGATTTTGAACAATCCAACCGTCTCTTCCGTGAAAATGCTCGGCGATATCCTGAACAGCAGTCTCCACCCCACCGATCCACGGAAAATACAATTTATTTACCTGTAAGATTTTCATATTTCGTTTCATTGTTCATGAACCCGGCAAAGCGCGAGAGTATCTTTTCTGCGGTTTTTTCCCACGAAAACCTTTTCACGTTTTCGCGTCCCCGAGCAATCAGTTCTTTCCGCCCCTCTCCTTCGCGCGCGATTCTCTCCATTCCCTCCTTTATCGAGCGGATATCGAACGGATCGACGAACTCAGCGGCATCTCCCGCGATTTCCAGGAGGGACGAAGAGGCGGCGGCGAGCACCGGCACGCCGAGCGTCTGCGCCTCAAGAATCGGAAGCCCGAATCCTTCGTAGAGCGACGGAAACACGAGCGCGACGGAATTGCGGTAGAGCGAGACCTTCTCTTCATCGCTCACGAACCCGGAAAAAATCACTCTCTCCCCGATTCCAAGACGGTCCACCGTTCGTTTCACGGCATCAAACCCCGATCCCGTATTTTTCCCCGCGCATACGAAAGAAAAATCGGGATATTCGTGAAGGAAAACGCGAAAGGCCTCAAGCGCGCGGGCGAGATTTTTCCGATAGTGAAAATTGCCCACAAAAAAGAAATACGGCTTCACCCCCTTTTCCGAAACGAGGGAAAGTCTGGAAAGTATCCTTTCATCTTCGTCGCGCGGAAGTTTGGGGGGGCCTTCAGAGATCACCGTTGCGGAACGGATCCCGAAAAGAACTTCAAGTTCTTTCTTCGCGAAATCCGAAACCGTCACGACCCCGAGCGACCGATATCTTATCGACGCCATCGCAAGCCGGAGATAGACGCGGGAAACGATTCCCGCCTCCTCACTGAAGCGTTTCCACGCACAATCGTGGACAGTCACCACCTTTTTCCTGTACCAAAGCGGGAC
>DYGP01000052.1:0-1520 GCA_020724685.1 Candidatus Paceibacter sp. | reverse complement strand
ACAGACGGACAGAAAAGAAGATCCACCCCTTCCTTTTTCAGAAGCCGGGGAAGCCTTGTCTGTTGCGCGAGTATGCGGGAAAGCTTTGAGAGATTCCCCACAGGAACCGTCACCAGCTTCACTCCCTCCACGTCGAATATCCCCCTCGAACGTTCGTTCACAAAGAAGACATATTCATGCCTCTCAACCTTAACAAGCTCACGGAGTATGTTCGACGCAAACACCTCAATCCCCTGAACATCGGTATATTGAACTAGATTAATCCCGATTTTCATTGTATAGATAATGTAAGAATAGCACTAAGGCGCCTACGATGAAAATAAACGCGCAAATCCCCCAATGAAAAGAGAAACTATAACAGAAGAGGCATATGAATCTTTGTTCCATGAAGAATTCGATGAGTTTCTTGTTTCTCCCGTCCATAGAAACGCGGCGGAAGCGCTTGAGATCGAACCGAAAGATTCTTTCCTTGATATCGGATGCGGACAAGGAGAACTGGTTTATCTCGCGAAAAAAAAAGGATGTCTGTCTCTCTGCGGAATAGACTTCCTGGAAAAAGCGTTTGATATCGCGAAACAAAAGGTCCCTTCCGCGAAATTCTTCACCGGAAACGCAATCGACATTCCGTTCCCCGATTCTTCTTTCACGAAAATTGCGGGCCTTGGGGTCATAGGATATCTTTCCCCCGCCGACATTCCAAAATGTTTTTCGGAGATTTCGCGAATCCTCAAATCCGGGGGGTACTTTCTCATACGCACCGCGCAACCCCTAAACATCATTGGAACTCTCGTTTTGAAAATAAAAACAAAAGGAAAATATCGTGCGACTTCTCATAGATACCATCTCTCGCTGTTATCTCACGCGGCGCGCGCTTGCGGACTAGAGACGTCAAAAACGTGGCTCTCAATGGACGCGGAAAAAAAAGGGGGGTGGAAAAGGATAATTTACTTTCTCGTTTTCCCGTTTTTCGCCCAACGGTGGATATTATTCAAAAGAATATGAATCCCGAAAATATTCCTCTCGTTTCCATAGTAATCCCCGCACGCAACGAGGAGCGCTGGATTGCGTCATGCATCAAATCTTTCGTCTCGCAGACGTATAAAAATACAGAAATTATCGTCGTTGACGATCATTCCACCGACGACACTAAAAAAATAGCGGAATCATTCTCCGGCGTTTCGTTAATTTCCATGGACCATCTTTCTGGAGAGGCGAATGTGCGAAGCGCGGGTGCGTCTTCCTCGAGAGGAGATATTATAATCCAGACTGACTGCGACGCCGTATATCCCCCTGAATTTATTGAGACAACGCTTAAGCACTTCGAAGATCCGGGCGTGGACGGGCTTTCAGTGGGAAGGATTTTCGTGCTGGAGGAAAGAAAGGGCCTTATCGCCGACTATTTCAGGGTTAAAAGGGAATCGTCGTTCCTGGTCCGAAACGCGGGTATAAAGCCTCCGGCAGGATGTTTTGCGATGAGAAGGGATGTGTTCGAAAAGAATGGCCCATATGATCCCTCCATG
>DYGP01000051.1 GCA_020724685.1 Candidatus Paceibacter sp. | reverse complement strand
CAGCCGCAAAAGGACAAACACTTATCCATGATTGGGTATATGAAAACCGTGCGATCTATTACATGGAACTCACGAAACTCGGCGCCGACATGGTGCTCGCCGATCCTCATCGGGTATACATCAACGGGCCCGCGAAGTTCAGACCGGCGGAGATCGTCTGCCCGCCCGCGCTCCGTCCCGCCGCGATCATCCTCATCGCGATGCTCGCCGCACCGGGACATTCCGTTCTCCGGAACGTCTATTCCATCAACCGCGGGTATGAAGATCTCGCGAATCGTCTCCGGAAACTCGGAGCGAAAATAAAAACATTAAAGTCATAGCCCCGAAAGTCCCGATGACAGGGGCTTTTACTCGGAAAGATCCAGCACCGCTTTTAAAACGGAAGGGAGCTTTTCCGTTCCCGTGCTTCCGCTGAAGTGCCCCATCGCATGTTCAACGACGATCTTTGAACCGAGCTTCTCCTCAAACTCAATTTTGTTGTCGAGAGGAACGTACGGATCGTTATCCGAAAATATTGCGACGCTCTTCGGCATACGCAAACGTACTGCCTCAAGGTTGATTGGTGCGGTAAGCCATTCATTCGCAACGCTCTGAACTACGTCATCGTCCTCAAGATCTTTTAATCCCCTCAGAAATCCTGCAACAAAGACCGCCCCACCGATTGTTATCTCTTCAGGAAGCTCCTCAAGATATCGCACGATTGTCTGACATCCCATACTATGCCCGATGAAATAGGTGTCTTCATCGGGAATTCCCGCGACCTCCTTCAGTTTCGGCACCCATGCCGCAATCCTCGGCTCTCCGGGATTCGGAAGGTGAGGCACGACAACTTCAAATTCTTTCGCCTCAAGTTCTTTTTTAAGCCACGGAAACCATCCCTCCTCGGGATATCCGTCCCATCCATGAACGATGTATGCTTTTTTCATGGATTCAGTATATCAAAAAAAGCGCCGTAAGGCGTTTTTTGTGGACTGACGAAAAAACATTGTCCCGATAAATCTTGGTGGACTCACAGTGGACCCAGGGAGATTCGAACTCCCGACCTCCTCGTTGCAAACGAGGCGCTCTACCAACTAAGCTATGGGCCCACCAAGATTTATCGCGGGTCCTCGATTTATTGGATTTTCAAAAATCAAACAATCTTCTGAAAGAATATCTGATTTATTTCTCTACGATAAAAATATATATAAATCGTTGAAAATAATAAATCGGGACAAATGTGGTGCTCTACTCCCGATGTTGTTTTCAGTTTTGCTGAAACTACAACATCGAGGATTCTCGATATTGTAAATAAATCAAAGATTTATACAATATCGGAACAACTAAGCTATCAGCCCATTTCTTCTGTGGGCGCACTAGGAATCGGACCTAGGACCTCTGTCTTATCAGGACAGCGTTCTACCACTGAACTATGCGCCCGAACGGAAAAAATCCGAAATTTCAAAAAATCCATCACTCCCGACATCAAACGTCCGCATCGGGAAAAACTATTTTCCCACCAAGTTTAGCTTTTCAAAACCCCCGATGTCAAATCTCACTGCGGTATTCCGGGTCGGTTCGACGTCGGTCGCCTTCGAAAGATTCGATATGAGGAAACCGAATATGTAGACGACGAACCACAGCGTCAGGATCGCCATGATCCCTCCGCCCGCAAATATGAAGTAATGCCTGTATCGTTTCAATGATTTCATATTCTATGAACCCGAGTTCCTGTATAAAACTTCGCCTTTTATGGTCGCCGAAGCCCGTTGCGGAGATTCTCCTCTCTCCCGTTCGTTCTGCAGGGAAACCGAATCAATCGAAAAAAGATAACGGAAGTCGCCGAGCGCGTCGAAAAAAGACATTACCTCGTCCTCTGATTTTCCCTGAACCGTGAGCGTGACCCCGACCGCTCCCACGAGCGGAGATCCTTTTTCCCGTTCGCCGGAGAAAGAAAATATCAGATCAAGCCCCTCCCCGGAGGCAAGAAACTGAAAATCTCTTTTGAGATCTATGAGTTGATCGCGTTGCGGAAGGATGTTCTCGAGGATGCGTTCATATTCCCTCCCTTTTGAAACATATTGCGTTTTCGCCGAAACGTACGATTGAACCGAAGACGCCCAGTTTGCTTTTTCAAACCTCAGCCTCTCAATCTCGCCGGCATTCGTGGATATCGATTTCCCCATAAAAAACATTCCACCGCCCAAAACGGCGATAATCGCGAAAAGAATGCCCGTCTGAAAGAAAAGCTTTCTCTGAAATATCGGCAAACCCGAAAATATTCCCATGGTGTGGTATTATTTTAGCATATGTCACCGGGTCAGACCATACGATCGATTTGGAAAAGCGATCCCGAATACCCGGAACTTCTCTCCGAAATCGAGCATTCCCCGTCTCCCCTTTTCGTCCGCGGCCTCCTCCCGTCGGGCGATTGCGTTTCCGTGGTCGGAACGAGAAAAGCATCATCCGAAGGGAAACATATCGCGAAGCGGGTTTCATTCGAACTCGCGTCGCGGGGAATCTGAATCGTGACCGGACTCGCGTTCGGCATTGATGAAGCGGCGCATAGCGGAGCGCTTGAAGCGGGAGGGCGCACGGTTGCCGTGCTCGCAAACGGACTCGATTCCGTGTATCCGAAACAGCATGAACGCCTCGCGGAAAACATCGTCTCCGCAGGAGGATGCCTCGTTTCGGAATATCCCGAAGGGACGCCGCCGTTCCCCGGACGGTTTTTGGAGCGAAACAGGATCATTAGCGGATTTTCAAAAGCGACCGTTGTCATCGAAGCTCCCGCCCGTTCCGGCTCCATTGCAACCGCAAATCACGCCGCCTGCCAAGGACGCGACGTTTTTGTTTTTCCGGGGCGGTATTCCGACAAAAATTATGAAGGTTCCCACACGCTGATACGGAACGGAGCGCGGCTTGTCGCCTCAATCGGACAGATCCTGGAAGACCTCGGATTTTCTCCCGAGGACTCCGCGGAAAGAAAAGCCGACGCAATCCGGAAATACAAAGACGATGAATTCGCAATCAGAATACTCTCGGCGCTTGAAGAACAGCATTCCCGCCTGAACATTGACAAGCTTTCGGAGTTGACTACACTGGAACCACGAATACTCGCCGAACGGCTGACTCTGCTTGAAATCGACGGAGTCATCGAAGAACAAAACGGATCGTTCCGCATAAAAATATGAAACTTGTCATCGTCGAAAGCCCGACAAAAACGAAAACGATATCGAAATACCTTAAAAAAGGATATACGGTTGTGGCAAGCGTGGGCCACATACGCGATCTTCCCAAGAACAACAAGAAAGCGATCGACATAGACGGAGGGTTTGTTCCCCGCTATGAAATATCGAAAGGAAAAGAAAAGATCGTCTCGGAAATAAAAAAATTGGCCGGGAAGGCTGACGATGTCTTTCTCGCGACCGATCCGGACCGCGAAGGGGAAGCTATCGCATGGCACATCAAGGAAGCGTGCGGATTCGAATCCCCGAAGCGCGTCGTATTCAATGAAATAACGGAACCCGCCATTCTTGAGGCGTTCAAACACCCCCGGGACATCGACGAAAACCTTAAAAAGGCGCAGGAAGCGCGCAGAGTGCTCGACAGGCTCGTCGGATACGATCTCTCCGGCCTCATATGGAAAAAACTCCGCTACGGACTCTCGGCGGGGCGCGTGCAATCCCCCGCCCTTCGCATACTCATGGAACGCGAACGGGAAATACGCGCTTTCGTTCCGGAGCGGTATTGGACTATTGAAGCGACGGTCAAAACGAAAAACGGGGATGTTCTCACGCTCGCATGCGAAAAAGAACCGCGCGAAAAGAAGGATGTTGAAAATATCATCACCGCCGCGAAGACGGAACCATGGCTCATACGGGACGTAGTCCAGAAGGAGATAAGACGCGCCCCGAAAGCTCCCTTCACAACGTCCACACTCCAACAGGCGGCAAGTTCGCGTTTCGGATATTCCCCCTCGAGAACGATGTCAATCGCCCAAAAACTTTACGAAGAGGGCCATATCACGTACATGAGAACCGACAGTACGGTCCTTTCTGAGCTCGCGATCAAAGACATCAAAAAAGAAATACTCGGCGCGCACGGGAAAGAATATCTCCAGATACGGAAATACATCACGAAAAGCAAAAACGCCCAGGAAGCCCATGAAGCAATCCGTCCGACGCACGTCGGCGTCCGCAATGCGGGAAACAACGAAGAACAGAAGCGGCTCTATTCCCTCATTCGAGAACGAACCATTGCGTCACAAATGTCGGATGCCAAAGCGCTTCGCACGAAAATAACCGCGAACACCGAGAGCGATTCGCTCCCTCCTTTTTCCGCGAACGGAAATGTTATCATCTTCCCCGGATGGCTCGAAGCTGATCCCCGGGCGCGGGGAGAAGATGTGGAATTTCCAAAGATAAAAAAGGGAGATTCCATCCTCCTTTTGACGATAGACGAGGACGAAAAGTTCA
Source organism: Candidatus Paceibacter sp. (assembly GCA_020724685.1). Classification (GTDB taxonomy): domain Bacteria; phylum Patescibacteriota; class Minisyncoccia; order UBA6257; family GWB1-50-10; genus GWA2-45-9. The sequence goes on along the minus strand of DYGP01000051.1, from coordinate 420 downwards.
CCCAGCCTCCCGCGCGCTATACCGAAGCCGGACTCGTGAAAGAACTTGAAAAGCGCGGGATCGGAAGACCGAGCACGTACGCGTCAATCATCAAAACCCTTCTCGACCGGGAATACGCGGAAAAAGAACAAAAGACGCTTCGACCGACGGATACCGGCGACGTCGTGAGTTCCTTCCTTGAGACTCATTTCGCAAAATACATCGGCGACACCTTTACCGCGGAAATGGAAAACGATCTTGATGAAATAGCGCAAGGGAAGCGCGACTACGTGAAAACCCTTTCGGAATTTTACGGGCCTTTTTCCGAAGAAATCGCGTCAAAAGAGTCTCTTGAAAAAATAACGAATCTCGGCGACGCCGATGAAGCGCATATGTGCCCCGTATGCGGAGGACCCATGATCGTAAAACTCGGCAGGAGCG
>DYGP01000050.1 GCA_020724685.1 Candidatus Paceibacter sp. | reverse complement strand
CGCACGTTGTCGGTTTCGTCGGATTTACGGAAAGCAAAAGCGAACCGTTAGGGCTTTATGGAACCGAAAAAATGCGCGATGGGCGCCTTGCGGACGGAGAATCGGTGTACCTCACCGTGGACAGAAACATTCAGGCGCATGCCGAACAGACGCTCACAGACCTTATGAAGAATTATGAGGCGGTCGGCGGAACGGTGATCGTCCAGGAACCGAAAACCGGAAAAATACTCGCGCTTGCGAACAAACCCGATTTCGATCCGAACGAGTACGGGGAGTATCCTCTCAAAAACTTCATAAATCCCGGCGTTCAGCTCGTGTATGAACCCGGATCAGCCGCAAAGCCCGTCACGATGTCCGCCGGACTCGAACTCGGTATCATCACTCCCGATACGACCTTCGAGGACAAGGGGAGCGTGACGCTCAACGGGAGAACGATACGGAACGCGGGCGACAAGGTATATGGAAAGATAACGATGACGGAAGTCATCGAAAACTCCGTGAATACCGGAACAGTTTTCGTCGAGCAGAAGATCGGGCACGCGAATTTTCTCGAATATCTCAAAAAATTCGGTTTCGGGGAGAAAACCGAGATTGACCTCCCGGACGAAGTGAGCGGAAGCCTCAAAAATCTCGAAAAGAGAGACGTGCGGGACATAGATTTCGCGACCGCGTCGTTCGGGCAGGGAATCGCGGTCACTCCCGTTCAGCTCGTAAACTCGTTTTCGACAATCGCGAACGGAGGACTTTTCATGCGACCGTATATCAACCAGGAATCGAAGCCGTATGTCGTGAGGAGAACGATAAGCGAAGACACCGCGCGGAAGGTCACGGCGATGATGGAGTCCACCGTCGAAAAGGCGAGGATCGCCGCGATATCGGGATATCGCATCGCGGGAAAAACCGGGACGGCCTATATTCCGGATTTCAAAAAAGGAGGGTACACCGAGGAGATGATACACACGTTCGTCGGATTCGCTCCCGCGAGCGACCCGAAATTTACCGTACTCGTGAAGTTGGACAAGCCTCAAGTGGGCGAATTGGCGGGCATGACGGTCGTTCCGGCATTCAGGGATATTGCGCAGTTCATTCTGAATTATTACCGGATTTCGCCCGACAAACTTTCTCCCGCGGAGAAATAGAATATGAAAAAGACATTGTTGCCGTTTCTCAAAACCATTCTTAAAACGCTCGCGCGGCTTACGATACGCAAATATAATCCCGGGATTGTCGGGGTCACCGGAAACGTGGGAAAAACTTCCGCGAAGGAAGCGATTGGAACGGTCCTCGGAATGGAGCGCAACGTGAGAGCGTCTTCAAAAAATTTCAACAACGAATTCGGTTTGCCGCTTTCCATCATCTGCGACTCCGAAGAAACGGAAGGGGTATTCTCGTGGATAAAAATCATCTTCCGCGCCCTGTTCCGCCTCATGTTCAGGGACGGGAACTATCCCGACGTGATCGTGCTCGAATACGGCATTGATCGGACGGGCGACATGAAATATCTTCTCGAGATTGCGCGCCCGCAAATAGGCGTTTTCACGGCGATGGGGGAGGTGCCCGTGCACATCGAATTTTTCAGCGGGATTGACGCCATCGTCCGCGAAAAATCAAAGCTGGTGGGAAGCGTTCCCACGACCGGGTTTGCGATACTGAATGCGGATGATGAGAGGGTCATGTCATCGAAAGAAATCGCACGGGCGAATATCGTCACATTCGGCTTCTCGGAAAAGGCCGATCTGCGCATCACGAATTTTTCGAATTTCATCGGCGAAGACGGAGAAGGGGGGGTCTCGTTCAAGCTTTCATACGGAGGAACGCACATTCCCGTGCGCATCAGAGGATCTCTCGGAAGGGCATCCGCGTACGCCGCGGCGTCCGCGACGCTCGTGGGACTCGTTTTCGGAATGAATCTCGTGCATATCGCCGAGGGATTCCAGAAGCTCATTCCGCCGAAAGGGAGGCAGAGAGTCATTCAGGGGATAAAGCATTCGGTTATCATAGACGACACCTACAACGCGTCTCCCGCGGCGATGGAAGAAGCGCTTCGCACGATCGGGAGCGTGAAGGCAAAACGAAAAATAGCCGTGCTCGGGGATATGCTCGAACTCGGAAAATACACCCTGGAAGCGCACCAAAAAACGGGAAAAATGGCGCCCGAGTGCGTTGATATGCTCTTTACGGTGGGAACGAGGGGAAAAATCTTGGCTGAAGCCGCCGCAAGGGCGGGACTTTCGGAAAAGAAGATATTTTCGTTCCTCAACATTCATGAGGCGGCGATGCAGATACAACAGAAGATACAGCGGGACGACCTTATTCTTGTGAAAGGATCGCAGGGTGTCCGCATGGAACGGATCGTGAAAGAAATCATGGCGCAACCGCTCAAAGCGGGCGAACTGCTTGTCCGTCAGGACAAGACATGGCTTCGGAGGCCGGGGCTTTACGATTAGAAGGAATCCTCATGTCTTTTTGAATTAGCAGTCCCAAGGGGAATCGAACCCCTATTTATGCCGTGAGAGGGCATTGTCCTAACCGTTAGACGATGGGACCAACAAGGTTAAAGATACATAATTTTTTTTCGGTATTCAATAAAGAAAAAAACACCCCGGCTGGGCGGGGTGATTTTATTTTTTTCTGCTTATGAACAATCCGAGTTCATGAGCAATGCGGATGCCGATTTTGTGCTCTTTCTTGTTTTTGAATCTATGGATAACATTCATCCAATACACGTATCCGTTCGCAAGAAGGATCCCTTTTTTCTCTCCGAAGATTCTTCGGATGGTTCCTTCCTCGCAGAGCATCGGATTCGTTTCCATGCCGCACAGTTCACGAAGTCTTCGCGGAGCGCCCTTTCCCTCAACAAGGCCGAATTCCGCGAATTCGTCGAGGAGTATGTTCTGAAGAGCTCTTTTCACGGGAGGGGCGAGATTGTCGTAGAGAAGGTTGATGAGTTTTTTTGAGAACCGGATCGTCGTGTAATTTACCACTTTCAATCCGCGTTCTTCAAATATCTTGTGGATCTCCGAAGAGTATCGGAGACCTTCCGGTTTTATGATGTATGGCGCAAACATGGTGCACCTCCTTTCTTATTAGTGATATGATATTCTACCCGAACGATACAACTTTTCTGAGGATTTGCCAATGGCGCCAAAACGGAGGATTTTTCTGGTACAATTAAGGAAACAATTAGAATTTTTAAGCACAAATTTCCAATTTTATAAATAAACAGAGAAAAAATCTTAATTTTTAAACATTTTGATTTAGAACTTATTTAAAAATTATAAAATTAAGAATTCAAAAATTATGTCTTCTGAAACCAAAACTTGTCAGAACTATCCGCCGATGTATCTCCATGCGGACCTCATATAAATAGTGTATGAAGACGGAAGTATTGAAAGTAAATAGAAAGAATCCGGAGAAAGGAAAAATTGAGAGAGCGGCAAATCTTATACAAAGAGGGGAGCTTGTCGCGTTTCCGACGGAAACGGTGTACGGGCTCGGGGCGAATGCGTTTGATGCGCGTGCGGTGAAAAAAATCTTTAAGGCAAAGGGACGCCCCGCAGACAATCCGCTTATTGTGCATATAAGCGACATGGATATGCTCGATGCACTTGTCGAGAGGATTCCGGAAAAGGCAATTCCGCTTATGGAAAAGTTCTGGCCAGGTCCGCTTACGCTTGTGATGAAAAAAAAGAGAAATGTTCCCGACGCGGTAACCGCAGGAGGGAATACGATCGGTGTCCGAATGCCAAAAAACAGAATTGCCCGCGCACTCATAAAAAAATCAGGAACTCCGATTGCTGCGCCTTCCGCGAATGCGTCAACGCGCCCGAGTCCGACCGAGGCAAATCACGTGTATGAAGATCTTTCGGGAAGAATTCCGCTTATTCTCGACGGCGGGAAGACGGATGTGGGAATCGAATCCACCGTTCTCGACCTTACTTCACGCACCCCGGCAATTCTCCGAAAGGGAAAAATCGCGCGAAGCGATGTTAAAAAGGTTATCGGTGCGGTGGTCGATCATACGCAGAAGAAGCGGGGAAAGGTGAAATCTCCCGGACAGAAATACCGGCATTATGCGCCGAAAGCGAAGCTTGTGTTTGCGCGCGAGGGAATATCGGCCGTGCGAAGGTTCATTAGCAAGAACAAAGAAAAAAAAGTGTTTGTCATAACCCACCTTGAGCGGAAAAATTCGCACCGTGGTGCGTACAGGACGCTTCCGTGGGGAAAAAAATCCAACGTTTCCGCCGCGGCGAGAAAGTTCTTTTCGCTTCTGAGAAGATGCGATCAGGAAGGCGCAGACGTCATCCTCATCGAAAATCCGCCGCGTAAAGGAATCGGCGATGCGCTTTATGACAGGATTTCGCGCGGAGGGAAAAGGATTGTATAATGCATACCATGCAAAAAAAGATAGCGATCGTCGGGGCGGGAAGGATTGGCACGGCTCTGTCGAGAATATTCGAAGAAAAAAAATACGACGTTTCTCTCTGGGACAAGGAGGAGGGAAAAATACCCGGACAGAAAGATATCGCGGAGATCGTTTCGGAGGCTGACATCGTCTTTCTTTGTGTTCCCTCATGGGCGCTCCGGGAGGTGTGCGGGCTCATTTCGAAAAGCGTTCCCCACGACGCCGTGATCGTTTCCATGGCGAAGGGAATCGAACGGGACACCCTGAAGACGCCGGAACAGATTATGGGGGAGTTTTTCCCGATAAAGACGTTCGGAATGATTGGGGGCCCCATGCTCGCGGAGGAACTGAATCTCGATCATGTCGGTGTCGCAATGCTCGGATATCGCGGGGAGCGTGTCCGTGAAGAAATCGAAGAGGCGTTCAGGGACACTTCGGTGCGCGTGAAATCGACGAAGGATATGCACGGCGTCGCGCTCGGAGGGGTGCTTAAAAACGTGTATGCGCTCGCGTTTGGCATC
>DYGP01000049.1:2891-5210 GCA_020724685.1 Candidatus Paceibacter sp. | reverse complement strand
TGGCGTTTTTCCGCTCCCGCTGCACGCATCGCATGCAACTACCTGAGAAAAACTTCCGAATACGGTGCGCCTCTCCACCCTCGTCTCTCCCTTTCCTTTGCAACGGGAACACGTCGAGAATCCTTTCGTTGCGTCGTATCCCGCTCCCGAACATTTCGGACACGAAACGTGGGTTTTGAATTTTACCGAACGTTCGGCGCCCCGGAACGCCTCTTCGAGCGTAAGCACTTCCTCCGTCTCCGCATTTGCCCCGCGCCGGTCTCCGGATCGTTGTCGGCCCCCGCCGCCGAACTGGCTGAAAATCGTCTCGAAGATATCTCCGAAATCCCCTCCTCCGAACCCTCCGAAATCCCACTGCTGAAAATTGCTCGGATCGAATCCTCCGAAACCAGAGCCCGCCTGACCGTACTGCGCCCCGTCAAACGTCGTCCCGAAACGGTCGTATTGCGCCCGCTTCTCCTTGTTCGATAGAACCTGATACGCTTCGTTTATTTCCTTGAACTTCTTTTCATCGCCGCTCGATTTGTCGGGATGATGTTCGTGCGCGAGTTTTCGGAACGCTTTTTTTATGTCCTCTTCGGACGCGCTCCGGTCAACGCCAAGTATTTTGTAATAATCTTTGGACATGAAAATTGGGGTTCCAAGGCAAAAACGGGTTCGAAACGAATCTCTGTCTCAAAAATCCTGAATCCGGATTTTGGCTACGACAAGAGAATGAACTCCCTGCTCCTGTTTTCGAGATTCGTATAGGCAAATCCCGTCACAACAAGGAATTTATATGCGAAAAACGACATCCCGACGATGATCCACTGGAAGAGAGCGAACATCCCCTTGATCGCGAAAAACGCCGCGACGATGGTTCCTATCGCGAAAACACTCCCGAATTTTTCCTGCGCGCCGGCGACCGACTTTTTCAGAATGGAGAATATCGCGCTCCTCGCCTCCTCCCGTTCCGGAAACTGCCCGAACGAGCGTTCCATCGCCTCACGTACCTTTTGTCCCGCCTGAACGACGATTTTTTCTTTCTGGGATTCCGGAAGTTTTGAAAACTCCGTCATCATTGCGTTTTCCGCGGCATCTCCAATAGGGATTCTCTGAAGTTGCGCCCGGGCTACTCCCTCGAAAAATTCTTTTGATTGCTGGGAGAAGGACAGATCGGGGAACCAAAGGCGCACGACGGGTTCTGAAGACGCGAGTATTTCATACGTGATCGAACGCCCAAGTTCGTCAGTGAATTTTCCGGCGGTGAAATAATGCGTGTAGACGAGAAGAGACGAGAATATAAGAATGCCGGTGATCGCTTTCGGAAGAGTATTTTTGGCGACAAAAGAAAACTTAATGCTCAAACTGTTCCCGAGAATCTGCCATCCCCGGTTTGCGCCCGCCATGAGAAAAATGCTAAAGGCGAACAATCCCGCAAAAACCGGCGCCGACACCACGGGAAAGATATATTCCAGAACGACGACCGCGGGGGCGATTCCCTGGAGAAACATGATCGCCTGAAGTTTTCCCTGGCTTTTTATGAACACCGTCTGAAGCATCACGAGCATCATAAACAAGACGACGATTCCCGCCCATGCAAGGAAATAATCGACGCGAAGATTCGAAAGAACCTCGAGAAACACCATCGCCGAAAAGACGCTCGCGGCGACGCCGACAAGCGCGAGGATCGCTATCTTGAGATTGTTCCGGTCTATCTCCGCCTCGTTCGAGCGGCTAGTTATTGTCGGTGCTTGCGTCATGGGATTCTTCCTGACCTTCCCCCTTCTGGTCGTCCGTTTTCGGAGTGTCTTTATTATACAAGGATTCTCCTATTTTCTGCATCGCCGACGAAAGCTCCTGATTCGCCGCGGAAATCGCCTGTATGTCCTCCTTTTCTTTTGCTTCGTTCACTTTTTTTATCTTTTCCTCCACGTCCGCCTTCACTTCGGCGGGAATTTTTTCGGCGTTTTCCTTCAGGCTTTTTTCGGCGACATAAACCGTCGACTCGGCCCGATTCCGCTCCTCAATGAGCGCGCGTTTCTTCTCGTCTTCCGCGGCATGCTGAGCGGCCTCCTGTTTGAGCCTTTCCACTTCGTCTTTATTGAGGCTTGTCGACGCCTCTATTTTTATCGATTGGGATTTGCCGCTTGCCTTGTCCTTCGCCGACACGTTCAATATGCCGTTCGCGTCGATATCGAACGTAACTTCGATTTGCGGAACTCCGCGGGGAGCGGGAGGAATCCCGTCGAGAATGAATCTTCCGAGCGTCTTATTATCCGGCATCATCGGCCTCTCCCCTTGCCCGATGTGTATCTCGACGGACGTCTGGTTGTCTGC
>DYGP01000049.1:0-2881 GCA_020724685.1 Candidatus Paceibacter sp. | reverse complement strand
GTGTTTTCGAGGTGGGGATGGTGGTATTCTTCGGAATCATCGGCGTCGCGACGCCTCCGAGCGTTTCAAGGGAAAGAGAAAGCGGGGTCACGTCAAGCAAAAGGATGTCTTTTACCTCCCCTTCGGTCTTTCTTCCCTCATCCTTCGCCGCAATGATTTCTCCTTGGGCGGCGGCGCCGAGAGAGACGACTTCATCAGGATTGATGCTTTTATTCGGTTCTTTTCCGAAAAGTTTTTTCACGGCTTCCTGCATCGCCGGCATCCGCGTCTGCCCTCCGACCAAAACGATTTCGTCAATATCCTCCACCTTCAATCCCGCCCCTTTCGGAGCCGGAGCGGTGACGGCTTCCTTCACGAGGTCAATAGAGCGGATTATGAGATCCTGAACGATGTCCTCGAACTTCGCTCTCGTCAGCTTGACGAGAAAATGCTTCGGACCGTTCGCATCGGAGGTGATGTACGGAAGATTGATTTCCGTTTCCATCGAAGTCGAGAGTTCGTGCTTCGCGCGTTCGGCCGCTTCCTTGAGCCTCTGGAGCGCGAGCGGATCTTTCGAGATATCGACGCCTTCCTGTTTTTTGTATTCCGAAACGAGGTGGTCGATGATCCGTTTGTCGAAATCATCGCCTCCGAGATGCGTATCTCCTCCCGTAGCGAGAACCTTCACATCCCCGCCGAGCGCGTCGAAGTCAACCTCGAGAACCGAAACGTCAAACGTCCCTCCCCCGAAGTCGTACACGACGACCTGCTCGCTTTTTTTGCTGTTCAGCCCGTAAGCGAGCGCGGCGGCAGTCGGTTCGTTTATGATTCTCCGTACGGTGAGTCCCGCGATTTCTCCCGCTGTCTTTGTCGCCTGGCGCTGGCTGTCGTCAAAATACGCGGGAACGGTGATCACCGCATCCGTTATTTTTTCTCCGAGACGCGCCTCCGCGTCGGACTTCAGTTTCTGGAGGATCATTGCGGAAACCTCCTCGGGAGTGTACCACTTCTCCCCCATCTTCACTTCCACTCCCCCCTTCGAGGATTCCCGAATCTCATACGGAAGCGCTTCCTTGTCGCGCTTCACCTCCTCGTCGGTGAATTTCCTTCCGATGAGCCTCTTTACCGAAAAGACGGTATTTTTCGGGTTTACGACCGCCTGCCGTTTCGCGGACATCCCCACAAGCCGCTCCCCCGATTTGCTGTGCGCGGCAATCGAAGGGGTTGTCCGATTTCCCTCCTGGCTTTCGAGTATCTTCAATTCCCCCTTGTCCATAACGGCAACCGCCGAGTTGGTCGTGCCGAGATCGATTCCTATTATTTTTTTTGCCATATTTCCCTGTTTTTTTATTTTTCTGTTTTTGGTTTCGTTCCTTTTGAAAGCTTCACTTTTGCGGGACGGATGATTTTTCCTCCGAGGAAATATCCGCGTTTCGTTTCCTCCGCGACCGCTCCCTCAGGAAACTCCGACTCCGTCTCTCCGATCGCCTCGTGCCGGGCGGGATCGAAATCCGCGCCGGGCGGAGCATTGATCGGTTCGAGGCCGTGGCGCTTCAAGATTTCTTCAAGCTGCATCATGATGAGCTTCATTCCTTTTTGCGCTTCCTCGTGTTTTTCGAGCGCGACGATGCCGACCTCAAAACTGTCGAGCACCGAGATCGCATCATGGAGAAGGGCCTCGTTTGCAAACTTCACGATTTTTCCGACACGCTCCGCCTCTTCTTTTTTATAATTGGCGAGGTCGGCTTTCGCGCGCTTCCAACCGTCGAGATACTCCTCCCGCTCCTTTCTGCATATTTCGAAATCTTTTTCGACATCCTCCGATCCTTGGGGAACGGCGTCCGCCGGAACGTTTCTTTTATCGATATCCATGTTCTATTTTTCTTTCTTGTCGAAAAGCGACTGTTCGAGTGTTTTGAAAAAACGTATCGACTTTCGGTAGTCCATGCGCGTCGGTCCGAGCATGACGAAAAAGAATTTTTCGTTACCGTCGTCGAACCGTTCCGCGATAACGGAGAGGTTTCTGCTCCGCGTGAGAGGGCTCCCGCCGATGAAAACCTGGGGCCACGTCGATTCCCTTTCCCACCACTCTTTTTCTTTCTCGATGCGGGAAGAAAGGTTTTCGAAATCCTCGATGATTTCGAGCATCTCGTCCTTGGAGTCGATGTCCGCTCTCGTTATAAGATCGGAAAGCCCGCTTCCGTAAAACGAATCTTGTTTCGGCTCGTATCCCGCGATAAACGCGTCAAAAACATCGGCGGCATGATCGACAAACGCCCTTCGTTCGCGTTCAAAGAGAGACAAGAGCGCGCCGAATGCCTGTTTTGCGCGCCGCGACCGATGTTTGTTTTCGGAAAGGAGTTTTTCCACGAAGATCTTATACGCTTTGTGCGTGGGGCGCCGCCCTCCGGACGGGTGGATCTGCTCAAGATACCCTTCCTCGTCGAGCGCGTTGAGCTCGCACCGGATCATCGCCGGCCTTATTCCAAAATCATATTCCTCAAAAAGCCTCTCGGACGTTATCGGAAGTCCGGTCTCTATATATTGCCGTATTCCCGCCTCGAGTATTTCTTTCGTACGGTTTTTCAACAGCATATCTTCCATTATAAATTAGCACTCAACAGTGTCAAGTGCTAATCCCGCGCCTTTTCTAAATACAAAACTTCTCTTCGCAGATCCTGAAATACGCGGAGTAATTTAGAAAAGGTGCGGGGCTAATTTTGTGGAATATATAGGACAAACTCTCCTTTTTTCCGCTCCCCCTTGAAATGTTCCGCAGCCTCCTTCGAATTCCCCCAGAATACCTCCTCATGCAGTTTCGTGAGCTCGCGCCCGACGCAAAATTTCCTCGTCCCAATATATTCTCCGAGCGCCGCAAGCGTTTTTTCGATGCGATGCGGCG
>DYGP01000048.1 GCA_020724685.1 Candidatus Paceibacter sp. | reverse complement strand
CGAGCTCTCCATTCCATTTTTTTTTCGCGTTTCTTTTCTATCGCGAGGGAAATGTACTTAAACACGAGAGCCATCTTTTCGTCTTTCGGCTCGTCCTTATTGTGATTCATGGTTGTTAAACTCCTTTATTAATAGAGAGTATGTGTTTTGTAACGCAAAATTTCCGTATGCGGCGCGGGATTTCCCGAACCGCGTTATCCACGACGCATCCTTCCCTTCCTTCGCGAGATTCCTTGCGAGAATGTTCACGCTGTCGATCATCGCGTCGTGGACCGATTTCCTTTCCCCGTCGATCCATTCCTTTGTCTCTCGGTTTTCGAAATCGACGCCCCTGAGGATGAGTTCCTGAAAGCGCGCCACGGTTTCCGTATAGCGCTCGCAATAATCGACCATTTCGGCATAAAGATGCTCAAGCGTTTCGTTTCCCGAGCACGATCTCTCGATGTTTTCAAAGGAAACGATGGGAGAGAGTTTCTCGGGATCTCCGAGCTGCTCTTCCATTTCGCGGAACGTGTCGGGGTGTTCCTCTATGAATTTTTTTCCGAAATTTTCCATATACGATCCCTGAATCGTTTGAATTTACTTTTTATATAATAATACAAATCCTATTTTTTAGCAAGTTTATCGGAATATGCCGGTTTTTCTTCTGATTTCAGCAAGTTTTTTCTCCGCGATTTTCTCCGCCTTTTTCTTTCCCGCGGCAAGCATTGTTTTCACGGCATCCTTCTTCTTTTTCAGCTCCCGTTTCTTTTTCTGGAACGGCGCGAGTTCGGAGACAACCGCTTCGGCGAGGTCTGATTTGAATTCGGCATATCCTCTCCCGCTATAACGCCTCTCGAGTTCGTCGATCGGGACCCCGCTCACCGAAGAGAAGAGGAGGAGGAGATTCGAGACCGCGGGCTTATTCACCGGATCGCAGACGATTTCGCGTCCCGAGTCGGTGACCGCGCGCTTTATCTTCTCGCGGATCACGCGCGGTTCGTCGTCGAGAAAGATACATCCCTCCGGGCGCGATTTCGACATCTTTTTCAGCGGATCGTCGATGCTCATGAGGCGGGGGATTTTTGTGAGGAGCGGCTGCGGCTCGGCGAACGTTTTGCCGAATCTTGCGTTGAACTTGCGTGCGAGCGTGCGGGTGAGTTCGAGGTGCTGGACCTGATCGTCTCCCACGGGGACGAATTTCACATCGTAGAGAATGATATCCGCCGCCATGAGGATGGGGTATGTGAAGAGACCGACGTTTATGTTTCCGGGGGAAACTTCCGATTTGTCCTTGAACTGCGTCATGCGCCCGAGTTCGCCGAAAGGCGTGATGGTGCCGAGTATCCACGCGAGCTCGGCGTGCGCGGGAATATCGGACTGGAGGAAGATGGTTGATTTTTTCGGATTGAGTCCCGCGGCGAGGTAGGAGAGCGCGACGTCCTCGATCTGCTTCGTTTTTTCCTTCGGTTCGAACCCTTCGGTCATTGAGTGAAGGTCGGCGATAAAGAAGAGCGTTTCGAATTTCCCCGCGTTCTGGAGATCCACGAAGTTCTTGAGCGCGCCGACATAATTCCCGATATGGAGTTTTCCGGTGGGCTGGATGCCCGAAATGAGACGGAGTTTCATAGAGTCAGTATAAAGGAGAATGTATGAAGTATAAAGAAGAATGCCCCCAAATGAGGGCATTTTCAGTTCTCAAACCTCGATGATGACAGGCAGGACCATCGGTCGGCGCTGTGTCTTGTTATAGAGAAACTGGCCGATCTGGTCGCGGATGAGCGTCTTCGCGTAGTCCGCGTCGATCGATTGTCCTTTCGGCGATTTGCCGAGAATACCACGAATCTTCCTTCTGATGTCGTCGAGGAGATCCTGGTTCTCCTTGAGATAGATGAAGCCGCGGGAGATGATGTCGGGATTTTTGAGGATGCGTCCGGACTGCTTGCTGATCGTCGTGATGATGACGAGCATTCCCTCCTGAGCAAGCGTCCGCCGATCGCGAAGGACAACCTCGCCGACGTCTCCGACGCCGAGTCCGTCCACCATGACGTAGTATGCGGGAAGTTGCTCGTCCGTTACCTCGACCTTCTCCTTCGTCATTTCTACAACGACGCCGTTGTCGGGAAGGATAGTCTGTTCCGGTTTCAAGTTTAATTCTTCCTGGGCAAGTCTCGCGTTTCTCCACCGCATGAAATAGTAACCGTGTATCGGGAGAAAGAACCTCGGTTTTATGAGTTTCATCACCGTTTTCAGTTCTTCCTGAGGAGCATGTCCCGAAGAGTGGATATCGAGCATCTTGTGGTGATACACAAGCGCTCCCTGCCTGGCGAGGTTGTCTTTCAGGTTCTGAACGCTCCGCTCGTTTCCCGGAACGACGGAAGATGAAAGCGCCACCGAATCGCCGGGTTTTATCTTTATCTGCTTGTGTTCCCCGGTCGCGATCCGCATGAGGCTCGCGTTCGATTCTCCTTGCGCGCCGGTGCAGAGAATAAGAAGCTTGTCGTCTTTGTGTTTGTGGATCTCGTCGAGCGGGATAATCGTTCCCTTTTGGAACTTAACGTAGCCGAGTCTTTGGGCGATATCGAGATTGCTTTTCATCGAGAATCCGCTTATCGCGACTTTCCGTCCGATTTTTTCCGCTATCTTCACGATCTCGGAGACGCGATCGACAAGAGACGCGAACGTTCCGACAAGGATGCGCCCCTTCGCCGCCTTGAAGAGTTTCTCAAGTTCCTTTTCCACAATCCGTTCGGAAAGCGCGTATCCCGGAACTTCGGCTCCCGTTGAATCGAGCATGAGCGTATGAACCCCTTCTTTGCCTACCTGCTCCCATATTTCAAGTCCGCGCGGTTTCCCGTCGTGATCATAATCAAATTTGAATTCTCCCGGATGAACAACGTTTCCAATCGGGGTTCTGATGATCATCCCGACTCCGTCGGGGATGTTGTGCACCACATCGAAGAAGGTGATCGCGAAATTTTTCGATATCTGTTTCGTTTCCCCTCCCGCAACCATCTGGAAGACCGGCTTTGGAGAAAGCGGAAAATCCTCCTGGCGCTTCAGAATTATTTCTTTTGTGAGACGCGTTGCGTAAATTACCGGATTTCCTATCTTATCGAGAAGATAAGGGATCGCTCCGATGTGATCATAGTGCCCGTGAGTGATAATGAGAGCCTTGATATTCTCCTTTTTGGATTCAAGGTACGACGTGTTCGGAATAATATAGTCTATCCCGGGGGTTTCTTCCTCCGGAAACTGTATTCCCGCGTCGATGATGATGATCTCATCCTCATATTCGAGGAACATCATGTTTCTTCCGATTTCCTCGAATCCTCCGAGCGGAACGTATCTGAGAACTCCCTTTGTCGACCTCGATCCCGCACGTACGGGTTTTTTTCCGAATTTTTTCGGACTTGTTTTTTTCTGTACCATCATATTTTTATTTTTTTGACTTTTTTATTTTCTTTGTGCCGGAGGAGGGACTTGAACCCTCATGCCTTTCGGCATACGGCCCTGAACCGTACGCGTCTGCCAATTTCGCCACTCCGGCAAAGATTGTCCCGCGCCATCTTACTTACGCCCCCATGATTTTCTTGAACGATTCGATCGCTTCGGTTCTTTTCGGATCGATCTTTTTCCGTTTTGACACGAAGAACGACGTCCAATGCGAAAGAACGATTCCTTTCCACATCCGTTCCTGGAGCGATTTTCCCGAAAGGATTATTCGGACGACCGGAACGCCCCGCCTCTTGAAAATCTTCTCCGATGCCGTGATCCGGTTCCGTATTTTCACGGAAGACCCCGAGTTCTCAAGAAACAGAACAACCGCTTTTTTGAGATCTCCCGCCGCCGCGAGTTCCCCGTGATTCATTTCCGGAAGGCACTCAGTCGAAACGAACGTTTCTCCCGTTTCGTTCAGATTCGTTTTCCACACATGGAGGAGCCCCCTAAGTTTCACGTCGGAATATATGACCGGAAATTTTCCCCTTATTTTTTCAGAAAGAAACTTCCCCTGGAGAGAGAGCGTTTCCGGTTTGATTTCAGCCGAAGAGAACGTTTTCACCGCGATGTGCGGAAAACGCGCCAAAAGGAGAGAAAGAACGCTGTAGCAATTGTATCCCACCGCTTCCCGCGGCGTCAATCCCTCCCGGGGGAAGGTTGCATAGGGAAGGTTTTTCCTTCTGGCGATCCCAAGGAGGCGCCCGCCGCCCGCCACGACCGCTACGGGAAAGCGTTTTTTCGTCGCTTCCCGGATTCCGGAGAGCACTTCTTCGGTTTCCCCCGAAAAGGAACTGAAAATAAGAAGCGTTTTCCTGTCGGCTCCGTCCGGGATCCCATATGTCTTGTGCGATTCCACAGGAACCGGAATGTTTGCCTCCGTGCGTATCGCGGCGACGATTTCTCCGGAAAGCCCCGACCCCCCCATGCCGGAGACGATCACCCTCTCAATTCGGCGCTTCTTCAGCGCTTCCGTTCCGGACACGGTAATTCCGGAGAACGAAAGCTGTCTGCCGAACGAAAGGAGATTTGATTCGTACGAGTATTTTTCCATTGTTTTCTATTCGAGAACTCTCGCCTGGGCGACAAACCACTCTCCCGCGCGGGAGAAACGTTCCGCGGGATTTGCCATGCGCACATCTTCTCCACCGAGCGTTTCCGCGATTCCTCCGATGTCGCTTCTGGTCATGTACGTATAGGGTACGGAATAGAGGAAGATCGCGGGATTGTCTTCGGTGAGGTAGGCGTTTATGAGCTGCACCACAGCATCCCTCTTTTCTTTCCGCGATTCTTTCCGCGCTGTTTCGATAAGCGAATCGACCTCCTGATTCCTGTAGAGGGATATGTTGAGTCCCGGGTAGATCCGTTGCGAAGAGTGCCAGAACGGGAAGAGGTCTTGGGTGTTTTCAAGCGTGTTTCCGAAAAGGATCGCATCGTAATTCCCCGTTTTTATGAAATTTTCGATGACTTCCCGCGGTTCGGCGTACGTCATCCTTCCCTCGACGCCGACGAAGTTCCATGCGGACCGTATGGTTTCCGCGGCTTTCCTCAGGTGAGGAACGTCCGGAACGACCACGTTGACGATAATGTTTTCATCGGCATTCGCGATCGTTTCCCGGGAACGTTCGGGATTGTGCAATTCGTCGCCCCCGCGTTCGAACGACGGGTTTTCTATGAGCCACTCTTCTTTTCCAAAAAGTACTTCCGCCGCGATGTTTTCTTTTGAAACGGATTCGGTAAGCGCTCTTCGTGTCGCGGCGCTTGAGAAAAGCTCGCTTGCGACATTGAAGAAGAGGGCGTAGTACCGCGTCGTCGGAACGGATATTGCTCTCGATCGCGCCGATTCGAGCGGTTCCGTGTCGATGACCGACGCTGTTCCGAACGCGTCTATCTCCCTCAGGCGGAACGCGTTTTCGGCACCTTCCTCGTTTTCATAGAAAAAGAAGGAAAACCGGTC
>DYGP01000047.1 GCA_020724685.1 Candidatus Paceibacter sp. | reverse complement strand
TATTCGCCGCCGCGATCGCTATTGTTCTCGAGCCTCTTGAACGGAGAGTTCTGAAAATTTTCCGGAACAGAAAAAGTGTTTCCGCGTTTGTGACGACGGTTCTCGCGTTTCTTATTATCCTCGTTCCGCTTGGATTCTTCGGCGCGCAGGTATTTTCGCAGGGGCAGGATCTTAATGCGGTTCTCGCAAAGGACGGAACCAACAAAGCGGTGTATCTCGTTGAAAGCGCGCTTGAGAGCGTTTTTCCGGCGTGGTCATTCGATCTTTCTTCGTATGTCGGTCAGTTTTCCGAGTGGGTCGTGAGAAGTATCGGGCCGCTTTTTTCCGGCGTGACACAGGTCTTAACCGGGATATTCATCAGTTTCCTTGCGCTCTTTTTCTTCCTGAAGGACGGAGACAAATTCAAGGAAGCGATATATGCGTACAGTCCTCTTGAAGACCGATATGACAAACAGATCGTGCAGACTCTTTCCCAGACGACACGCTCCGTTGTAAAAGGAACGCTTATGGTGTCGATTCTGCAGGGTATCGTTGCCGGAATAGGATTTTGGATATTCGGTATTCCGAGTTTTGCATTGTGGGCTCTTGTGACGATTATCGCCGCGCTTATCCCTCTTGTCGGAACAATGCTTGTCGTTGTCCCCGCTACGCTGTATCTCGCCATCGTCGGAGAACCTGTTTTTGCCATTGGAATGTTTCTCTGGGGCGCGATTTTTGTTTCGCAAATCGACAACGTGCTCCGTCCGATGCTTGTGGAGCGTGAGGTGAAGATCCATCCCTTTCTTATTTTCTTGAGCGTGCTCGGCGGACTCCAGTTTTTCGGTCCTATCGGGTTCCTTCTCGGTCCCGTCGTTCTGAGTTTGCTTTTCGCGCTGTTCAATATATACGAATCGATTTCCCAGGATAAATCGAAGGAGTGATGAGTAATTGGCACATTCGGACCGTTGAAGACATTGTGGAATCGCTTCGATCGGATGCGGAGAAGGGACTCCGATCCGAAGACGTTCCGGCAAGACGGTCGGTATATGGGGAAAACGTGATTCCCGAAGGAAAATCGCGGAATCTTTTTTTTATATTTCTCGATCAGTTTAGAAGTCCGCTCGTCTACATCCTTTTTGTTGCGTGCGCAATCGTGTTTTGGGTGGGTGAATATGTTGATGCCGCCGTCATTTTCGGAGTCATCCTTATCAACTCCTTCATTGGTACGGTTCAGGAGGGACGCGCGGAAAAGACCCTTCAGGCGTTGAGGCGTTTCATTGAAACGGAGGCCGCAGTGGTCCGGGACGGAGAGGAAACGCTCGTTCCCGACAGGGAAATTGTTCCGGGTGACGTCCTTGTCCTCCGGGAAGGCGACAAAGTTCCCGCCGATGCGCGCATTATGGAATCGGTGCGTTTCAAAGTTAATGAGTCCGCGCTTACGGGTGAATCGGGTGCGGTCGAAAAATCGAGCGTGATGATGGGCGAAAAAAACGCTTCTCCTTCCGATCGGAAGAATATGGTGTTTAAGGGAACGAGCGTCGTGAGCGGCACGTGCCGCGCGATCGCCGTCGAAACCGGACTTGATACGGAGTTGGGGAGGATAAGTTCGGCGATCGCGGCCATCGACACCGAAATTCCCCTTAAGAAAGACATCAGAAATTTTTCGAAGATGCTTGTCGTGGGGATTCTTGTCGCACTTCTGTTTCTTTTCGGATTCGGCGTTTTTCTCGGGGAACCTCTTGAGGAGATGTTTATTATGATTGTCTCTCTCGCGGTTTCGATCGTGCCGGAAGGACTCCCCGCGATGCTCACCATCGTTCTCGCGCGCGGTGTGTGGCGAATGGCGAAACGAAATGCCCTCGTGAAAAGGCTCCAGGCAATAGAAGCGCTAGGGCAGGCGCGTGTCATTGCGGTGGACAAAACGGGAACGATTACGAGGAATGAAATGGTCGTGAAACGCATTTTTGCCGGGGGAATTTTCTTTGACGTCTCGGGTGTCGGATACGAACCGAAAGGAGATGTTCTTGCGGAAGGGAAAGACCCGACCGGGAAAGAGATGCGAGAATTTCTTTTTGCCGCAAGAACAGCTGCGTCGGGAATCGAAGCGCACGCCGTTTTTTCGGATTCGTCCCAGACATGGAAGACGTTTGGGGATCCGACTGAGGTTGCGCTTGCAGTGTTGGGAGAGAAATTCGGTTTTCCGAAAAAACTTATCGACGACGAAGACGCTGTTTTTATTGATATTCCTTTTGATCACGAAACGAAATATCACGCCGTGTTCAGGGAACGGAAAGACGGATCCCAATTTGTGACGGTCATCGGGGCTCCGGAAACAGTGCTTCCGTTATGCAAAAAAATAAGAAAAAACGAAGCGTATGAGCCGCTCACCGGGAAAGAAACGGAAAAAATAGAAGAAGCCATGATGAGTATGTCGTCCGACGGAATGCGAATGCTTGTGGCCGCGACGTACGAGATTCCAAACGGGAGGAAGGAGAAGAGTGTGAAGAATATCAATAATTTCTCGTTTGTCGCGCTTTACGGAATCGAGGATTCGTTGAGAGAAAACGTCCGCGAGTCCGTGAATCATGTTCTTCGCGCGGGTATTCGGGTGGTGATGATTACCGGGGATCATAAACTTACCGCCGTCGCCATCGCAAAGTCTGCGGGAATATACAAAGAAGGGGACGAGGTGCTTGTCGGAGAAGATTTAAGAACGATGAGTAATGAGGAATTGAGGGAGAAACTTCCCCGCACGAGCGTCTTTGCGCGCGTGACTCCGGAACACAAACTCTCGATCATCCAGGCCTACCGGGACATCGGAGAGATAGTGGCGATGACGGGAGACGGAGTGAATGATGCGCCGTCGCTTGTTGCGGCGGATCTCGGTGTATCGATGGGAAGGACAGGGACGGAGGTTGCGAAAGAAGCATCGGACATCATAATTCTCGATGACAACATCGGAACGATCGTTTCGGCCGTCGAAGAAGGGAGGAGTATTTTCAAGACGGTACAGCGGGTTATTCTTTATCTTTTCTCGACGAATCTTGCCGAACTGCTTGTCATCTTGGGCGCGCTCGCGATTGGATTTCCTCTCCCTATCCTCCCAACCCAGATTATCTGGCTTAATCTCGTGACGGATGGATTTTTCACGGTATCGCTTGCAATGGAACCGAAAGAGAAGGGATTGCTTTCCCGTGCATTTGTACGATCAAAAAATATATTCACAGGATCAATGTTTGTGCGGAGCACCATTATGGCAGTTCCGATGATTGCAGGAACACTTTTTCTTTTTGGGAAGTATTTCGAGATGGATCTTGTCCGAGGCATGACCGTTACATTTACCACACTCGCCGTATTCCAATGGTTCAATGCGTGGAATTGTCGCACTGAGGAGAAGTCGATTTTTTTCTCGCGCCCATTCTCAAATCCATATCTTTTCCTCGCTTTATTCTTATCCATCGGATGCCAATTTCTCGCGGTATATCATCCGTTTTTCCAGAAAATACTCAGGACGACGGCGCTTTCTCTCCGGGACTGGGGCGTGGTGTTGCTTGTTAGCACAAGTGTTATCATTGTAGAAGAAGCACGGAAAGCGATTATAAGAAGGTCATCTAGTAGAAAGTAGTTAGTATCAAGTATGAATACATCAGAAAAAAGAATTTGCCAGAATTGTAAAACCGATTTCATCATCGAACCCGAAGACTTCGATTTCTACAAAAAGATAGACGTCCCCGCGCCGACGTGGTGTCCGGAGTGCAGGATGATACGAAGAATGGTGTGGCGAAACGGGAGGAATCTCTACAAACGTGCATGCAATGCTCCCGAACATACCGAATCAATTCTTTCGGTATATGCTCCAGAAAAGAATCTTGTGGTCTACGATCAATCATATTGGTGGTCTCAAAAACACGACCCTCTCGATCAAGGGAGAGAATATGATTTTTCAGTTCCGTTTTTTGTTCAGTTTGCGCGTCTATTCAGCGAGACGCCGCTTCCAAATCTTTCAAACTTGAATGCGGTGGAGAGTGAGTATGTGAATATGACTATGAATTCAAAGAACTGTTATTTGGTCTTTTCTTCCACCTACAACGAAAATTGCAGTTATTCGGAAGGAATCAATCATTGTCGTGATTCAATGGATCTCTTTGCATCGCGCAACAATGAAAATTGTTATCAGTGCGTGGATTGTCTTGGATGTTTTAAAACCATTTTTAGTGAGAAAGCTACAAATTGCAGTGACTCGGGTTTCCTCTATGATTGCAAGAACTGCTCCAATTGTTTTGGATGCTGGAATCTTCGAAACAAGCAATACTGCATTCTGAATACACAATACAGTAAGGAAGAATATGCAGAGGAAATTACTCGGTTGAATATTGGTTCTTACGCAGGAACATCAGAATTCCGAAAGATTTTTCAAAAAAAATTGGAGAAAGCGATACATCGTTTTGCCGACATTTCTCATTCGGAGAACGTGACGGGGGACAGGATCGAGTCGTCTCATAATTGTCATTACTCGTTCGAAATATCGGAAAATGCCGATTCGAAATATGTATGGCAAATATTGGATAAAGGAGGTTCTGATAACTACGACATCACTGTTGCCGGAAAACCCACGCTTACATATGAAGGGCAGGGGGCGGGAGCAGGACACGGATCGAAATTTATTCTTGGTTCGGGTGATGCATCATATTGCCAGTATGCGCAAGCATGTATTTCCGGGTGTTCATATCTTTTTGGGTGTGTGGGACTCACAAGTAAGCGATATTGCATTCTCAATAAACAGTACACAAAAGAGGAGTATGAGGAGCTTGTCCCGAAAATCATCGCCCACATGAATGAGATGCCGTACGTCGATGAGCGGGGGAGAGTCTATAAATATGGAGAATTTTTTCCTCCAGAATTGAGCCCATTCGGATATAATGAGACGCTTGCGCAGGAATATTTTCCTCTCACGAAGGAAGAAGCGCT
Organism: Candidatus Paceibacter sp.; assembly: GCA_020724685.1. Lineage (GTDB taxonomy): Bacteria > Patescibacteriota > Minisyncoccia > UBA6257 > GWB1-50-10 > GWA2-45-9. Next base: position 545 of record DYGP01000047.1, on the reverse strand, counting down.
TAAAAAAGGATACAGATGGAGAGATCCGGATGAGAAAGACTATCAGGTTACCATGACAAACGGAGAAATTCCCGATGATGTTAATAGCGTCAACGAATCCATTACGCAGGAAATCATTCAATGCGCCCAGCCGTTCGATCCGAAGTTGTCCGGATGTTCGTTCGCCTTCCGCATCATCCCCGAGGAGCTCTCCTTCTACAAACGCATGAACCTCCCCCTCCCCAGACTCTGTCCCAACTGCCGCCACTACGAGCGTCTCTCCCAGAGAAACCCCCTCAAACTCTGGCACCGCACTTGCATGAAAGAAGGTTGTACAAACGAATTCGAAACATCATATGCTCCCGACCGGCCTGAGGTCGTGTACTGCGAATCCTGCTACCAGAAAGAGGTTGTCTAATCATTCTACGATTCGCGCGAATCGTAGAATGAAAACACACATGAATAGAGAACAAAAAACATGTCAGAATTGTAAGAAGGAGTTCACCATCGAACCCGAAGACTTTCAGTTTTACAAAAAGATTAACGTGCCTCCGCCGACGTTTTGT
>DYGP01000046.1 GCA_020724685.1 Candidatus Paceibacter sp. | reverse complement strand
TCAAAATAATTCGCGAATGAAATGTCGTCGACGAGTTCGTCCGCCTGCGGAGAGGAAAGCCCGAATTCCTTCATAAACCTCTCCTTCTTCGCTCCGGGGAGTTCGGGAAGCGAACGGCGGAGCGACTCGATGTGGGAATCGGAAAACGCGAGAGGCGGGAGATCCGGTTCGGGAAAGTAGCGGTAATCGTGTGCCGACTCCTTCGATCGCTGAGACACAGTCGCGTTCCTCGCATCATTCCATCCTCTCGTTTCCTGAACAACTTTCTCCCCTCTCCCGAGAACCTCCTCCTGGCGTTTTATCTCATATTCGATCGCTCCGGCGACGGCCTTGAACGAGTTGATGTTTTTCACCTCCACTTTCGTCCCGAATGCTTCGGAGCCTTCTTCTTTGAGGGATATATTGACCTCGATTCTCATATGCCCTTTTTCCATATCCGCGTCCGAAGCGCCGAGATATCTGAGGATCCTCTGAAGGCCCCGCGCGAAACACACCGCCTCCTCTGCGGTTTTGATATCCGGTTCGGTAACAAGTTCCATGAGTGGAACGCCGGCACGATTGAAATCCACGAACGTGACGGGTTTTCTCGGTTTGTGTCCGGGAATCTCGTGAAGAAGCTTTCCCGTATCTTCTTCGAGATGGACCCGTTTCACGCGAACGCCCCCCAGCATTCCTCCCTCGACAAGCGGACGGTCGTATTGCGATATCTGATATCCCTTCGGGAGATCGGGATAGAAATAGCTTTTCCGGTCAAAATGGGATTCCTTGGCGATCGCGCCTCCGATCGCGAGACCGAGACGGATGACCTCGTCAACCGCTTCTTTGTTTATTGTGGGAAGCGTCCCGGGATGAGCGAGACATACGGGACATGTGTTTTTATTCGGCACCTTTTCCTCCGGATTGTTCTCGCACGAGCAGAACATCTTACTCTTCGTTTTGAGCTCTGTATGCACTTCAAGTCCTATGACCGGCTCGTATTTCATACCGCCTCATCATACCCGAAAAATGGGCAAAAAAACACCCCATTTTCATGGGGCGTTCACGATTATAATTTTCTTTTCACTACATCCCAAACCCTTTCGTGTATTTCGGGAATCGAGAGGGGTTCTCCGTTTTCCGCGCATTCGACAAACGTGTATTCTTCCGGCCACATTTTCGCGATATGAAGATACGATCGTTCCGCGGCGCGGAGGTGTTCAATGTCCCCTTCGTGCATGTCTTTCTTTTCCCCGTTCAGATATTCCCTCGCTTCCTTTTTTTCTATGAGACGGAAGGCAATTTCGGCCGGCATATGAAGAATAATGTTTAAATCGGGGCGCGGAATCCCGAATATTGAAAATTCGAGTTCGCTGTTCCAACGGAAAAATTCTTCCCGCGCGGCATCCTCCAGTTTCGCCCCCTGATGCCCGAGATTCGAAGCGACATATCGATTTGAAACAACAACGCTTCCGGAATCTTTCGCTTTGCGGATTTCGGGACTTATATCGAATCTGTCAACGGCGTAGAATACCGACGCCTTGTAGGGACCGACTTCGCGCCACCCCCCGTACACGCCGTTCAAATATTGGCGCACAAAAAAGGATGATTCCTTTTTGTATTGCGGAAAATCGAAAGTGGCGACGGGATATCCCTCGCTCTTCAAACGCTCGATAAGGAGCTTGAACTGCTCGGTCTTTCCCGATCCATCAGGTCCTTCGATGACAAGAAATTTCCCTTCGCGGATTTCCATGGTTTCTTCCTCCACATGATTGTAACAAAACTGACCTCGGATTTACACAAAAGTGCGGTCCGCAAGAACGAAAAAAACCGCCCCTATTTGAATCGGGGCGGAAACTGTTTCGGATCTAATCGGTTATATCAATCCCCATGTTCTTTGCGCTTCCGGCGATAATCTTCATCGCGGCGTCCACGTCACGGGCATTCAGATCAACCATCTTTTTTTCCGCAATCTCACGGAGCTGTTCTTTTGTGACGGATCCCACTTTCTGTTTGTGCGGAACGGGAGATCCTTTCGCCACACCGGCGTATTTCTTGAGAAGCGCCGAAGCGGGAGAGGTTTTTAACTTAAAATCGAACGTCCTGTCCTCATAAACGGTTATCTCAGCCGGGACAACGTCCCCCGCCATCTCCTTCGTTGCCTCGTTGAACTGCTGGCAGAACTGCTGGATATTTACCCCGTGCTGTCCGAGCGCGGGACCGATCGGAGGCGTCGGGTTCGCTTTTCCTGCCTCAATCTGCAATTTCAATACTGTTTTTATAGGTTTTGCCATAGCGAAATAGATAGTACCCTAAACTTTCTTCACTTGCAACGAATCAATCTCGACAAGCGTATCGCGATTGAAAATGGAAACAAGCACCTTGAGTTTTCCCCGCTCTTCGTCGATTTCGGCGACCTTCCCCTCGTATTCCTTGAAAGGACCGTCGACGATTTTTACGAGGTCATCCTTCTTGAGATCGACGTTGAATTTCGGATCTTTGGGTCCCATGCGTTCCATAAGCTCTTTTATCTCTTCCTCGGAAAGCGGGGTTGGAGTCGTCGAATCGGCGCCGACAAATCCGGTTACCCGAGGAGTGTTCCGAACCACGGACCATGAATCATGGTCCATAATCATGCTTACGAGCACGTATCCGGGATATATCTTCTCTTCCTGCGTCATGCGTTTCCCGTTCTTCACTTTTATCTTTATTTCCTTCGGAACGACAACCTCAAATATCTTGTCGCTCATAAGAAGCGATTCCACGCGCTGTTTGAGATAACGGGCGACCGCATCTTCGTAGCCGGAATAAGTATGCACCGCATACCATTTTCGGTCTCCCTTATGTTCGGTGTTTTTTGCCGGATTCATCGGATTAAAGAATGAGCCTCTCGAGCCCCTGCATGAAAATAAAATCGAGTATTCCAAGAAATGCCGCCACGCCTATCGAAAAAAGAACGACGAACAGCGTATACCGCACGGTTTCTTTCCGGGTCGGCCAATTCACCCGCTTAAGCTCCTGTCGGGATTCGTTTAAAAAATTTTTTATGCGATCGCTCATATCGTGGTGCGCACTTCGCCGATTAAGGATAAAATCCGAAGGGTCAGATGTCAAGATTTTTAACCGCCGTCGCGTGCGCGTTTATGAAATTCTTCCGGTGCTGAACGACTTCTCCCATGAGCACATCAAACAGGCGATTCGCCTCCACCGAGTCTTCTATCGTGACTTTTTTGAGCATCCTCTTTTCAGGATCAAGCGTCGTTTCCCACAACTGCTCCGGATTCATTTCTCCGAGTCCCTTATATCTTTGGATATTCACCCCCTCTCCCCCCAACGACTTCACGACCCTGTCTCTCTCGGCGTCGCTGTACGCATAGTGCCCTTCCTTTCCTTTCTGAACCTTGAAAAGAGGCGGCTGGGCGATATATAAATGTCCGTTCTCTATGATCTGGGGAAAGTACCTGAAGAAAAGCGTCAAAAGAAGCGTTCTGATGTGGGCGCCGTCAACGTCCGCATCAGACATCAGAATAACTTTGTGATACCTGAGTTTTCCGATGTCGAATTTGTCGGAAATCGCTGTTCCGAGAGCGACCACGAGAGAGCGTATTTCCTTGTTGAGAAGCATCTTGTCCATTCTCGCTTTCTCGACGTTAAGAATCTTGCCCTTGAGAGGAAGAACCGCCTGAATCCTCCGGTCTCTCCCCTGTTTGCACGATCCGCCGGCCGAATCTCCCTCAACGATGAAAAGTTCCGATTCTTCGGGTTTCCGGGAGGAGCAATCCGCGAGTTTTCCCGGGAGGGTGAGTCCTTCAAGCATTCCTTTTCGGAGAACGGTGTCTTTCGCGGCCTTCGCCGCCTTCCTCGCCTTGGCGGCGAGAAGGTTCTTTTGGATGATTCCTTTCGCATCCGCGGAATGTCTCTCGAGAAATTCTTTCAGTGCTTCGCTCACAATCGCATCCACGGCGGTTCGCGCTTCGGTGTTCCCGAGCCTTCCCTTCGTCTGTCCTTCGAATTGCGGCTCCCTGATTCGGACGGCGACAAGAGCGACAAGTCCTTCACGCACGTCGTCTCCCGTCAGATTTTCGTCCGATTCCTTTAGAATCCCCGACTGCCTCGCGTAATCGTTAAGCGTCCGCGTGAGCGCGGTCCGGAATCCCGTGAGATGCATCCCTCCGTCCATCGTGTAAACATTGTTCGCAAAACTCATCTCCTGATTCTCAACTTCGTTCGTGTACACGAAAGCGGCCTCGACATCGACTCCCTCATACTCCTTTTTCACGTAAAATTCCTCGTTCTGGATCTTTTGCACGGCGCTCCGTTCCACGAGGTGGTGAATGAACGATTGAAGTCCTCCGTCGAAACAAAATCCGTAGAATAACGGCGCGTCTCCGCGTTCATCCACAATGTCGATATGAACGCCTTTCGTGAGATATGCCTGATGCCGCAAATGATCGATTATTTTTTTTATGTCAAATTCCACATTGGGAAAAATCGTCCCGTCGGGGGAAAAAATTATCTTTGTTCCCGTCCCCTCGACTCTTCCTCCGTTTTTCTTGACCGCCGATTTCGGCTTTCCCCGTTCATATTCCTGGACATACAGGGATCCGTCGCGCCTCACCTCTGCCCTGAGCCAATCGGAAAGGGCGTTCACGACCGAAACACCGACGCCGTGGAGCCCGGTCGAAACCTTGTACCCTTCGCCCCCGAATTTTCCCCCCGCATGGAGCGTCGTGAGAACCGTTTCGAGAGCGGATTTTTTCGTCTGCGAATGCACTTCAACGGGGATTCCCCGCCCGTCGTCGGTGACGGCAACTTTGTTTCCTTTAAGAAGTTCGACGCGGACGTTCTTCGCATACCCCGCCATCGCCTCGTCGATCGAGTTGTCGACGACCTCCCAGACAAGATGATGCAACCCCTCCGTGCTCGTCGTCCCGATATACATTCCGGGACGCTTCCTGACCGGTTCAAGACCCTCAAGTACGAATATATCCTTCGCTCCGTATGACTGCTGTTTTTTCTCCTTCTTTTCCTCTTTTTTTACCATAAAAAAAGCCGCTTTGGCACGCATTCAGATTAGCATATTTTTGCCCGAAAACAAAGGTTTCATGAGGCAACCGACGGCGCCCGGATAAAGCGAAAAGAGGCTCTTTCGGGCCTCTTTCTATCTCTTTGTTCTTTCGATCAATATCTCCTTTACGGATCTGCAATTCGGACACCTCACGAAACAATTTTCGAAGCGCCCGGCCATGCCGTTTTTTCTGACTATGCTTCCCCTCACGCTCATCTGACATTGCCAGGAGGAACAGAAAAAAGTCGTAAAATCGGAAGACGGTTCCTCGACAAACGCGGACGAGAGGGAAAGACAGACGGAACACACGGCGGCATATCTGTTTCCGTTTTTTTCACAGGAAGGAAAAACAAGCGCGTGGATCGTATCCTTGTTGCATTTCCTGCAAAACAGCGTCTTTTCGTTCATAGCACACCTCTTCAAATTTCTGCCTGTAATTATATCATGTCTCTTCCTATATTTATTCCCTCTCCTGATTTCCGGCGGAACTTCCCGCAATACACAATCCCGCCTGTCCATAGACAGGCGGGATTACCGGAATACGTTGTGCGCGGGAGAGGATTTGAACCTCCAAGCCCTTGCGGGCGCTACCACCTCAA
>DYGP01000045.1 GCA_020724685.1 Candidatus Paceibacter sp. | reverse complement strand
ACTTTCCGCCCTCAGATTTGCCGACGATCGGGACATGGTGATCTCCGTTGCGTCGGACGGCATCGACAATACGGAATTTGCCGGAGGGATCTGTGATATAATAACGAAAAAACATGCCGTCGAAAAAAATATTGACGTATCGGAATATCTCAACAACAACGATTCGTTCGGATTTTTCAGTCGCACGGGAGATTATATCGAAACCGGAGCGACCGGATCCAACGTTTCCGACCTGATATTGGGCATACGTTTCAAAAAATGAAGAACAAAGAAGAAGTGTTCGTAATTCCTTTCGAGGAAGTAAGCATCGCGGACGTCCAAAACGTGGGAGGAAAGAACGCGGCGCTCGGCGAGATGTATAAAAATCTCGTTCCGAAGGGCGTTAGCATTCCAGGAGGATTTGCCGTGACTGCGGGGGCGTATCGCCACTTTCTCAAAAAGACGGGACTCGATAAATACGTGAAGGAAACGATACGCGGACTTGATACGCACAACATCGCGGATCTTCAATCGCGGGGAAGAAAGATACGGAACGCGATATTGAAAACTAAGCTTCCTAAGGAGATAGAGGAAGCCGTCGTTTCCGCGTACGGAGAAATGGAAAAGAAATACGGGAAAAATGTCGATGTCGCGGTCAGATCGTCGGCGACCGCCGAGGATCTTCCGGGAGCTTCGTTCGCCGGACAACAGGAAACGTTTCTCAATGTCTCCGGGCCGAAAAGCGTTCTTGAGGCGACGAAACGGTGCATTGCGTCTCTTTTTACCGACCGGGCGATCTCATATCGGGTGGACAAGGGATTCTCGCACACCGATGTCGCGCTCTCGGTCGGCGTCCAGAAGATGGTGCGGTCGGACATGGCATCAAGCGGAGTCGCATTCACCATCGATACCGAGTCGGGGTTTGAAAACGTCGTCGTGATAAACGGGATATACGGACTTGGAGAATTTATCGTTCAAGGAAAGGTCATTCCGGACGAGTTTATTGTCTTCAAACCGTCGCTCAAAGAGGGAAAAGAAGGCATTATCGCCAAAAAACTGGGAAAGAAGAACGTGAAACTCGTCTATAGCATGCTCGGCGGAACAAAGCAGGTGAGCGTTCCGAAAAATGAGGAAAAAGCATTCTCTCTCTCCGACGAAGAAACGGCGAAGCTTGCGCGATGGTGCGTCATTATCGAAGAGCATTTTTCCAAACATCACGGGAGATTTCAGCCGATGGATATTGAATGGGCGAAAGACGGAAAAACAGGAGAGCTTTTTATCGTACAAGCGCGCCCGGAGACGGTGCATTCGGTCGAGGAAGAGGGCGTGTACAGGGAATATAAACTCAAAAAGAAAGAGGCGGTTCCCGTCGTGAAAGGGATCTCAGTCGGTTCGAAAATAGGGAGCGGTTCGGTGCGCATCATCAGGGATGTCCGCGGCATACACGATTTTAAAAAGGGAGAGGTGCTTGTGACCGAAATCACCGATCCCGATTGGGAACCAATCATGAAAATCGCATCGGCAATCGTGACCGATAAGGGCGGAAGAACGTCCCATGCCGCCATTGTATCGAGAGAACTCGGCATTCCGTGCGTCGTCGGAACGGGAAATGCGACCGGAGCGCTGAAGACGGGCGAGGAGGTTACGGTTGACTGCGCATCGGGGGAAACGGGCGCGATTTACAGGGGAATAATTCCGTTTTCCGTCGAGACGCACAAACTCAAGGCGCTCCCGGAAACGAAAACGAAAATAATGGTCAATGTCGGATCTCCGGACGAGGCGTTCCGTCTCGGAAGGTTGCCGGCAAAAGGCGTCGGACTCGGCCGTCTCGAATTCATTATCGCTTCGTACATCAGAATCCATCCGAACGCCCTTATCGAATATAAAGAATTGAAAAAGCGCGCGGCGCACACGAAAAATTCGGATGAGAGAAGAACGCTGAACCGCATCATAAAGGATATAGAAGCCTATACCGAAGAGTACGAGGACAAATCCAGATTTTACGTCGACGAGCTTGCCGAAGGGATCGCGAAGATTGCGGCGGCGTTTTGGCCTCATGACGTCATTATCAGATTTTCCGATTTCAAAACGAACGAATACCGAAAACTCGTCGGAGGGGAACTGTACGAACCGGAAGAGGAGAATCCCATGCTCGGGTGGCGGGGCGCATCGCGCTATTACGATCCGAAATTCAGAGACGCATTCGGACTCGAATGCAAGGCGATGCTTCGCGTCCGCGAAGAAATGGGACTCGAAAACGTTATTCCGATGGTTCCGTTCTGTAGGACTCCCGACGAAGGAAAAAAGGTCCTGGAGATCATGGCGGAGAACGGCCTCTCCAAGAAGAAAGACAAAGACCTCAAAACGTATGTTATGTGCGAAATACCATCGAATATCCTTCTCGCGGATGAATTTCTGAAGATATTCGACGGCATGTCCATAGGATCGAACGATCTCACCCAACTCACGCTCGGGCTCGACAGGGATTCGGCGAGCGTTTCGAAAATTTCGAACGAGAAAGACGAATCGGTGAAAAAACTCGTCTCGGAAATCATCAAAAAATGCAAGCGGAAGAAAAAATACGTCGGCATCTGCGGTCAGGCTCCTTCGGACTATCCCGACTTTGCCCAGTTTCTCGTCGATCAGGGGATAGAGAGCATGTCCCTGAATCCCGATACGGTGGTGAAAACGATAATGAGCATCGCCGAAAAGGAAAAATAAGCGACTCGATCGTCCGGCAACGGTAAAAATTTTGAGTCTCAAAACGCCCTCCAAGGGGCGTTTTATGTATTGACTTTAGGTAATTTATATGTTATAATTAGACCAGCATAAAAATTGAAATATTCATTAAATAAGGGAGGCAAACGTGAAACGTTTGGGACTACTTTTTGTCGCTTTAGCAACCGCATTCGGGAACTGGTATCTGTTTCTTGTTATCGCCCAGGCATTGAATTTGGAAGACGCTCATTTTCTCGCCGCAACATTGACCGCTTCCATCGTAATACACGAGATCGGCCACATGATTGTTCTTGAATCATATGGAATCAAAACATTTATGTTTTTCGCCGTTATTATCGGCGGAGTGGGTCCGCAGAAGGCATACCTGGAGAAATTCAAGAACCTTGACTGGTTGAAGAATTGCAAAGTTGCGCTCGCGGGAGTCGTGGGGAATTTCATCGTCATATTTCTCGGATTTGCGCTCTTGGGGCTGGATTACATTTCATACGAGCAGGCTTCGAAAATCGCAAACCTCAACGGAATCCTCATATTTTGGAATCTTATTCCCATAGGAACTCTTGACGGAGGAAGAGCCGCAAAGGCCCTTTTCGATTCGATTCCGGAAAACGAAGATGGCAAATATGTAGCCATATTCCGAATCGGTGCGCTGGCGGGATCGGCGGCGCTCATCCTTTTCAATTTCGGAAACGTCATTCTCGCGGTATACGCGTTTTTCTTCAGCGTAAAGTACCGTTCGACGCATGACGACCCCGATGGTTCGAGGAACCAGAAGGCCATGAAAAGAAATGAATACAAAAAATGGTCTCTGATATACCTCTCCCTTTTCATGGGAGGACTCGTGTTCGGATCGGTTTTCCCGGATTGGATTGTTCTCTAATTTTTTCAACAAAGCGGAATGTTTTTCAATTCCGCTTTTTGTTTCCTCTTATTATAATGAAAGAGCATGTCTTCAAAATATCCAGTTTGGAAAAGAGCGTGTGATATCGCGGGAGGATTTGCGGGGTTCCTGTGTTTGTGCGTTTTTTTCCCGTTTGCCGCCGCCGCAATCGTTCTCGAGAGCGGATTTCCCGTTTTTGTGAAACTCGAGCGGATCAGCGAGGGAAGATCGATATATGTATGGAAATTCAGGACGATGGTGCGCGGAGCGCATTCGCAAAAAAAAGACCTTTCGGCGCAGAACGAACGGAACGACGGACCGCTTTTCAAAATGAAACGAGATCCCCGCGTGACGCGCGTCGGGAGAGTGTTGCGGAAGCTCCGTATCGACGAATTTCCCCAGGCGATAAATGTTCTCAATGGAGACATGGCGCTTGTGGGACCGCGTCCCCACGAACCCGAGGAAATTGCGCGGTATCCCGAAGAATTCAAAACGATTGCCCTTGTCCGCGCGGGAGTGACAGGCCTTTCGCAGGTGAACGGAGCGTCTTCGTTGCCTTTTAAGAAAGAACTCGAACTTGATTGCCGGTATATCGGAAACGTTTCTTTTTTTGGAGACGTAAAAATACTTTTAAGGACGATACTCGTCTTTTTCTTCAATCCTACGGGAGTGTAGGGGAATCTTTAATCTTAAAAGCGGGCATACGCGAGCCCGGAGAGGGGGTTCACTCTTTTCCTGCGCTCATTTACAATCAAATTATGAAAGTCGCCGTACTTCACGACTATCTGAATCAGTTCGGGGGAGCAGAACGGGTATTGAAGGCAATCCTCGAAATCTTTCCGGACGCCGACGTGTACACGCTTCTCTACGACAAAGAGAAAACCGAAGACCTCTTCGAGGGAAAGATCGCCGGAACGAGTTTTCTTGATTATGATTGGGTGCGGAAGAATCACCGCGCGTTCATCCCGGTCATGCCGTTTGCCGCGGGACTCATGAAGGGAAAGGATGATTATGATCTCGTGATATCTTCCACTGCCGGATATGCGAAAGGTATTCCCGTGCGGGGATCGTATCATATTTCGTACTGCCACAGTCCGCTCCGGTACGCGTGGGAAATAGATTATCTTAAAAATCTCTCGGTTTCCCCAAGGCTCATGTCGAAAGACGCGCTCCGGCCCGTCGCGGAATGGCTAAAGCGCTGGGATAAAAAATCCTCGAAGAAGGTGAATTTTTTCATCGCAAATTCCCGTTTTATCGCCGAAAAAATCAGGGCGTACTATGAGCGCGACGCCGAGGTCGTCTATCCTCCCGTAAACGCGGATAAGTTTTATTTCGAAGAGAACGCGGAACGGGGCGATTTTTATCTCATGGTCGGACGACTCCTTTATTACAAAGGATTCGACATAGGCATCCGGGCATTCAACGGCATGAAAAAAAAGCTCGTCATCGTCGGACGAGGTCCCGAAGAAAAGAAGCTGAGAGAATTGGCGAATCCGACGTACATCCGTTTCGTTTCCCGCGTCACCGACAACGAGCTTCGCGGATATTACAACGCCGCGAAAGCGTTCATATTTCCGCAGATTGAGGACTTCGGACTGGTCGCGGCGGAGGCGCAGTCCTGCGGACTTCCCGTAGTGTCTTTTTTCAGGGGAGGAGGAGGTGAAATCGTAGCCGACGGAAAAACAGGAATCCATTTTCGCGAACAGACGCCGGACTCGCTTGTGCAGGCGGTTCACGCGTTCGAGAACAAGAGATTTTCGAGAAGGGACATATCGAAATATGCCGCACGATTTTCCGAAAAGAGGTTCAAAGAAGAATTCGTCCAGGCAATTAAAAAGTCGGGATTTTTGAATGGATGGCAGGGTCCGAATTTCCCACGATGAATATATTTTTCGACGGGAGGGCGATGACAAAGACAAACACGTCCGGCATTCCCGAATACGCGAAACTTCTTTTCAAAAATCTCATTGAAACGAGACGAAGCGACGAACGGTATTCCCTTTTTTTCAATTCTTTTTTCGCAAGAGAGCTTCCTGACGAACTTAAAGGGCTTCCGTTCGAAACGGTGGACTGGAGAATTCCGAACAAAGCGATCAGCGCATTGTCCGGCGTTTTCGGTTTTCCCCGCATCGGAAGGCGCTTTGATGTTCTTTTCCGCCCGCATTTCCACCCGCTCCGCGCCGGGAAGGGAGTGAGGGATATTCTTGTCGTCCACGACCTTTCGTTCGCGCGCTTTCCCGAATTTTTTTCTCCCAAAAAAAGAGCATGGCATTTCCTTCAGGGCGTCAGAAAGCAGA
>DYGP01000044.1 GCA_020724685.1 Candidatus Paceibacter sp. | reverse complement strand
ATCTATCTTTTCGTTTCCGAGTTCGTTCGTGACCGCCATGACACGCATGCCCCGCTGTCCCACCGCCGATCCGACCGGATCGACGCCGTCTTGATTGGACGCGACTGCGATCTTTGTCCGGCTTCCCGCCTCTCTCGCTATGTTCTTTATCTCAACGATGTTCTCGCTCATTTCGGGAATTTCAAGTTCAAACAACTTCAGGACGAATTTCGGATGAGAACGCGAAAGAACGATCCCGGGACGCCTCGGATCATCCTGAACCGCAAGCACATAAAACCGCATGCGCTGTCCTATGCGATAATGCTCGCTTGGAATGCTTTCGTTCGGAAACATGATTCCGGTCGCTCGTCCGAGATCGACGTACACATTCCCCCGCTCAAAACGCTGGACGATTCCGCTCACAATCTCCCCTTCTTTGCCGGCAAATTCCTGCTGGATTGAGCGCCGTTCCGCTTCCCTGATGCTCTGCAGAACAACCTGTTTTGCGGTTTGCGCCGCAATTCGTCCGAAGTCCTCGTGCATTTCAAGCGGAAATTCGATTTCGTCTCCGGATTTTGCGTCCGATTTTATTTTTTTCGCCTCGTCGAGAAAGATGTGCCTGTCCTCGTTGTATCGAGGGAGCGCCGTTTCGTCGTCCTTTGTTTCCTCTTCTTTCTCCTTTTCCTCCTGCTCCTCCTCTTCGCTGATCATTCTCACCTCCTCCGGGGTCACCACCGTCTTCACCTGCCAAAATATTATTTTCCCCGTCGAAAGATCGAATTTCGAACGGACAATCTCCGATTTCTTCCGATATTCCCTCTTGTACGCCGCGGCGATTGCGGATTCCACCGCTTCGAGCACGCGATCGGAAGGGATTCCCTTTTCCGCCGCAATCTGATCGATTGCCGCGCCCAATGATTTGATATCCATCATGGATGTGTTTTTGTTTTACCTTTGTGACCTTTTGACATCCCCCTCCCGGGGTTTTTAATAAACGTCCGCTCACGAGGAGCGGTCATTTACTGGATGTTTTCAGTATACTCCGTCCCAATGTTTCCCGTCAATACGCCTTTCCCGGACTCCATCCCAGAAAAACTATTCCAATGTTCTTAAGAATTTGAGAATAGTTTTTCCGAGATCGGTGAGGTCGTGGCGGATATTGTTTCCGTCCGACCACTTCGCAACCAATCCCGAGTGGGCAAGTCTGCGCGTATGTTCCGAGACGGTCTTGAAATTCGCCTGCAGTTTTTCGGAAATCTCGAAGAGCGACTGCCCCCGCTCCTCTCCCAGGAGAAACAATATTTCGATCCTCCGATGATTCCCTATTCCCTTCGCGACTTTTTCGAGGGCATAAAATTTTTTCCTCCCTTCTTTCTTCGTTTTCATGCTTTTCCGATAGTATACTCTATTCTGGTGTTCTTGAGAACATTGGAATAGATGGGGAGGGCTAGGCGACGTTTTCGTAATGGTTCGCGACGAAATCGTTCCCCACTTTGGCAAGGGCAACAAGGTCGAGCCTGAATCCTTTTGATTCGTCGATCATTCGCGGCTTCGCGTTTGCATACAAGGAGGCCGCTCTTCTGAACTTCCTTATCTTCGCCGCAGTCATGTGATCCTCAGGACAAAAACCTTCGCTGGAAAAATTTCCCGCCGTTTTCACTTCAACAAACACGAGCGTCCCGTCGCCCGCACGCGCAACGATGTCCAATTCCCCCGCCGGAAGCCTGACGTTCCTCTCGATGATTTTATACCCCTTCCGGGCCAGGAAGACGCAGGCATACCCCTCTCCCGCTTTTCCGATCATCCCCGCATCCATACGAGCATTATATCACCGCAGAAAATTTGACCGGGAGCGGAGCGGGGAATATCATTACCGCGTCCACATCGTTCATTACCATATTCATTCAGAAACCGAAAAGGAGTTTCCGCCTATGTTTTGGGAGTTTGTTATTTTTTGCTCATTTGTCATCGGAATATTCGGATATTCCGCGCGGAAAGACAGGGGATACGCTTATTATCTTTTTTCAGCCGCATTCGCGGGAACAGGGATCGTTTTTTTTCCTGAAAAATCGGAGATACCGCAGACTGCAGTTCTTGTTCTTTTCGGAGTATCGTTTCTCTTCGGTTTTTTCTTTCCGAAAAAATTCTTTCTCTGGATCATCTCCAATTTCGGAGAAAAACCCGACGGAGACGAGGATTAGAGATAAAATAAGTCCCGATCCGCATTTTTGCGAAAGATCGGGATTTTTGTTTTAAAATGTTTATCGGTAAACACTTTTTTTGCATTTTTTTGAAAAATGTAGGTTTCATGGGCTTATCAGGTTGTTTGTTCAAAATGTTTATCGGTAAACATTTTGAAACAAATTTTGATGTTTTTTTAAAAAAGTGTAGGTTTCATGGGCTTATCAGCTTCTGTGTTTTTTTTAACCAGTTTTTTCAATTTTTCCTGGTTTTCTTGGTTTTTTGTCTTTTCTAAAATAAATCCCACCCGTCCATAGGAGAGTGGGAAAAAATTATCGAATCATGAGAGCCGCCATTCCGAGATTCAGGAAGAACGTCGATATCGGAAACAGACGCTGTTCGATGGTCCATTTTTCCGTTGCGGCAAAAGTGAGTATGCCGGAAAACGCACAGGCTCCCCAAAACCATCCCGTCTCGGGAGCAGGGGAGATGATCGCCGTGTACACCGCGGGAATTCCCGCGACAATCGAAGCGACAACGGATACGACGACACTTGCGGTCGGACCCACTTTCATCCAGACGAAAAGGGCGATCGTGATCCCGGCTACAGAGACGATTTCGACGAGCCCGAATTGCCACGTCCCTTTCAAGACGAGCGCGACAACCATGAAAAACGCGCCTGCGGTGAATCCGATAGGAAGCCACGGGACATTCACTCTTCTTCTTTCGACAACGCTTTTTTTCTTTTCGCCGACATAACTCGTGACGGCAAGAATGACATCCATCACGAACCACAAAATCCACGTGACAATATTTTGCTTGGTGTCGGATTGCATCGTCTGAACACCGAACAGAATTACCGAAGAGGAGGCGAATATCCCTCCCATAATTCCTATTTTCTTTTTCAAATGAACCTCCCTTGAGATTTTTTATCTTTTTTAATTATAACACCAAAACATACAAAAGTCAAACTGTGTGCGCACGAAAAAATCCGGGGCGTCCCGGATTTTCCGCCATCCGCCGGTCTCAGTCCATCACCTGAACCGAAACATTTCCTCCGGCGAACTCCACATAAGCGACTTTCGCCTCCGCCCACGAACCGCAGTTCATGTATCTGACTCCGTGCACCACCGTATCCATCGGATGGTGCGTATGTCCGCATATCACCGCTCCGATTCCTTTTCCTGCGGCATGCGCCGCCGCGCCTCGGGAGACGCGCTTCGAGAGTCTCAGCCATTTTTTATATCCCCGCTTCACAAGCCTGCTCACGCGCTGTTTTTCCCCTTCCATTCTTTGGAGAAGGCGATAGGGCATTCTCATCGTCTCGCTTACCTTTTCGCTCTTTATGAGAAACCTATCGAATTGATGTCCGTGTATCACGAGATATTTTCCCTCATTATAGGAAAAAATATATTCGGAGCAGACTTTCGCCCCCACGAGAAGGAAAAAATTCTTTGAATACATGTCGTGGTTTCCCGCAATCCAGACAACCTCGTTTCCGTTCCCCGTCATTTCACGGAGCAGGGAGAGGAATTCCCAATCTTTGTCGCGGAGCCTCTTGTAGTTCGAGCTGTCGAACACGTCGCCGTTCAGTATGAGTCTCTTTGTCGGATTTGACCGCAAGAAGCCGGTAAGATCCTTTACGCGCGACGCATTCGATCCGAGATGTATGTCCGATACGACAAGCGTGTCAACAATTTCTTTCTGTATCATTTTTTTCGATATCAAGCAAAAAGATTTTACGCGATTCGGATACGCGCGTCAAAAAACTCCGGCAGTTCCGCCTGCCGGAGCCGAAACGAAAGGGGAGCGTCCGCCCCTACGCGAGCGCCGAGAGATTCACGCAGAGTTCATCCTTCCAATTCATCTCCGGATATCTTTCGAGGGTTTTTTTTACGTATTCCTTTCTTTCCTCATACACGCGTTGGTCTTTCGCCTCAAACTTCACCGTGACATAGGGACCGTTCTGCGAATACCGGAAGACTATCATCCCGTCCTTGAAATCGGCACGGACACCGTCGTCTCCGGGAATCACCGAACTGTCCGTGACCTCCGGCGCTTCCGGAAAATCTTTCTTGAACTTTTCCGCCACGTCGGCGACCACAGCCGCCTTCCGATCATCGGGACACCCTATTTTGATCTCGGGGGAAGAAATAAATTTCGGAAATTCCGAATACAGCCCGTCGAGTCCTGTGTTTTTTTCCGAGAGATATTCGAGAACCCTCAGGATTGCGTAACTTCCGTCATCGTGACCGTAGGCGTTATCGGCAAAGAAAAAATGGCCGGAGAGCTCGCCTCCGAACGCCGCGTTTTCTTCGGCGATTTTCGATTTTATGAACGAGTGTCCGTTTCTCCACATGATCGGCACGCCTCCGTTTTCCGCAACCGTGTCTCTCACGATCTGGGAACAGAGCGTGTTGTAAATAATTTTCGATCCCGGAAATCTCTCCAAGATCTCTTTCGCAAAAATCGCCACAAGAACATCGTTCCATAATATGTTCCCTTTGTTGTCGACAACCCCAATCCTGTCTCCGTCGCCGTCAAAGGCGCATCCAAGATCGGCTTTTTCTTCGATAACGGCCGCGGCGACGCGCTCCATGACTTCCCGCGCGGTCGGATCCGGCGTTCCCTTCGGAAAACTGCCGTCCACTTCGAGATTCTTTCCGATCACCTCGCATCCCGCGCGCCGCAAGACCTCCGGAATATACACCCCCGTCGTTCCATGGCCGCAATCCACCACGATACGGAACCTTTTCTTCAATTCCACCCTTTTGAGCACGTCGCGGAAATAATCCTCGGTCACGTCGGTTTTTTCGATTTTTCCCGGGACGGCCGCCTCATAATACCGATCGCGCACCGTATACGAACGGATCTCCTGCACTTCATCCATTTCGGTCGTTTTGGAAAATCCGATAGCGAGCTTGAATCCGTTGTAGTTGTGCGGGTTATGGGAAGCGGTTATCATCGCGCCTCCGTTCGTCTGGAAGCGGTATTGCGCGTAATACATCATCTGCGTCATCACCATGCCTATGTCTATGACGGAAACCCCCGTTGAAACAAGTCCGCGCATAAAGGCGTCCTGGTATTCCGGACCGCTCAGGCGGCAATCTCTGCCGACCACAGCCTGCCGGATTTTCCTCCTTCTCAAAAGAGTCCCGTACGCCTTCCCGATCGCCTCCACCTTTTCAGCATCGAAATCCTCGCCGACTTTTCCTCGGATGTCGTAGTTGCGGAACGCGTAGGGGTTGATATTCATATTTGAATACTAACAAACTTTGGGATTTAATACATAATGTGAACATCATCCTATGAGCCGCTCAAAAAAGAACAAACGCAAGGAACGCTCCGCCGAACCGCGAAAACAGAAAGCGTCGATCCTCGAATCAATCCATCCCGACGTCATACGACCGATATCCATCGTTTTTTTTCTGGGCGTAGCCGTCTTATTCTTTCTTGCCGGAATCGGACAAGCGGGTCCGTGGGGGGCCTCGGCTTACCGCGGGCTCTCAAAGCTTTTCGGGTGGGGATATTTTCTCTTTCCCGTCATATTTTTCATCCTCGCTTTTTCGGTCGCGCCGAAGGAGGAGCGTGAGGACGGACGGACCGTCTGGATTACCGCCGCCGCAAACATTCTCCTGTTCCTCTCCGGGCTCGGATTCATCGACATCGTCGCACCGGGACACGGAGGCGCGGTCGGGGCGATCATAGGATCGATCAAGTCGCCGTTCGGCGTCCCCGCGGCCCTCGTCATCATGCTCGTCG
>DYGP01000043.1:1743-5936 GCA_020724685.1 Candidatus Paceibacter sp. | reverse complement strand
TGAATAAGCAATATACAAAAGAGACATTCGAAGAGCTTCGAGAAAAAATCATTGAAGACATGAAGAAGAGGGGGGAGTATGGAGAGTTCTTCCCCGCGCACATAAGCACATTCGGATACAACGAAACCGCCGCGCAGGAGCAGTTTCCTCTCACGCGCGAAGAAGCGGAGAAGGAGGGGTTCAAATGGGAAGAATGTCCCCGCGGGACATATGGAAAGGAGAATGTTCATTGGAACAGCGTTCCCGAGAATATTGACCCGAAAACCGCGATATTCGCGTGTATCGAGTGCAAAAAGAACTATCGTGTCATTCCCGCCGAGATGTCGTTTTACCAGAGGCTCGGCGTTCCGCTTCCGAGATTGTGTCCTGATTGCAGGCACGCTCGACGTATTGCGCGGAGGGGTCCGAACAGACTGTGGGAACGGGGATGTTCGTGCGTTTCTTCCGAGCACGGTCATTCTGGGCGGTGCGAAAACACGTTTCTTGCAAACGTAAATCCCGAAAAAAATGAGATTTTATATTGCGAATCCTGCTACCAAAAAGAAGTCGTCTAGTGGTAGAAAGGAGCCGGTATTAAGTAGAAAGTATCGAGTATGAGAGAAAGAGAAGAAAAAAAATGCCAAAATTGCCATCAAGAGTTCACCATCGAACCCGAAGGCTTTGATTTCTATGAAAAAATGCAGGTACCGCCTCCAACCTGGTGTCCGGAGTGCAGATTGTGGCGTAAGGCGCTGTGGAGAAATGAGCGTTTTCTCTACAAAACGAAAGATGCACACGACGGAAAAGAAATTTTTTCGATGTATTCTCCGAAGATGTCGGTGACTGTGTTTGAAAAGGATTTTTGGAATTCCGATGAATGGGATCAGCTCGCGACGGGGAAGGAGTATGATTTTTCAGAGCCTTTTTTCGAGCAGTTCAAAAAACTTCTTTCCGTTGCCCCGATTTTTAGCCGCTCGATCGTCGATCTTGTACGGAGCGATTATTCGAATAACGCAACATCTCTCAAGGACTGTTACCTTGTGTTCGGAAGTTCGTATGTCGAAAACAGTTTCTATTCCGAGAACTGCGGATATACAAAAGACGCAATCGACAGTTCTTTTGTGAACGGATGCGAGGTTTCCTATGAAGGCTTTTTCAATATGCGGTGTTATAGGGCGTTTTTTTCCTCGTATTGCGAAGAGAGTTCCGATATATGGTTTTGTAGAGACTGTATCGGTGTTTCCAACTGTTTCGGTTGCGTCGGACTGAGGAATAAATCGTATTGCATATACAACGAACAGTACCAAAAGGAGGAATACGAAGCGCGAATCCGAGAAATGCGACTGTCGGATTACCGTATGCTTTCGAAATTAAGGGAGGAAATAAGTGCGCGGTGGCTTGCGTTTCCGGTGCGCTTTGTCCGTGGCAGAAAAAACGACGAACGCTCGACGGGAGAATATATTTCGCAATCAAAGAATGTTCGGGAGAGTTACTATGTTGTGGGGGGCGAAGATCTTAAATATAGCCAGTTCCTTATTGTTCCTCCGGTGAAAGATGCGTATGATCATTTCCGGTTTGGAAACAATACGAATCTTACCTACGAATGTCTGAGCGTCGGAGGACATTCGACAAATGTAAAATTCTCTTCAAACAGTTATACGAATTGCGCCAACCTCCAATACTGTTACGGGGTTCTTTCCTCAAGTGATTGTTTTGGATGCGTTGGAATCCACCACAAGAGATTTTGCATACTCAACAAGCAGTATTCGGAAGAGGAATATCAGACTCTTTTGCCGCGGATCATCGCTCACATGAACGAACTTCCGTATGCAGACAGCATGGGAAGATTGTATCGCTATGGAGAATTTTTCCCCCCCGAACTCTCCAATATTCCATACAATCATTCAGTCGCTTATGAGTATTTTCCGATGGATAACGCTTCTGTTCGTAAAAATGGGATTTCATGGATGGATTCCGAAAAAAGAACATATCGACCAACGATGCGTTCCGAAAACCTTCCTGAGAGAATAGAGGATGTTCCGGACTCGATAACAAAGGAAATCGTCGCATGTGCGCATGATCAAAAATGCTCTCATGAATGCACGGGCGCGTTCAAAATCCTCCCCGAAGAATTGTCTTTTTACCGAAAAACGGAAATTCCGCTTCCTCGGCTTTGTTCAAATTGCAGATACGCTGAGAGAATAAAGCAAAGAGCACCCCTCAAACTCTGGCACCGCACCTGCATGAAAGAAGGATGTCAGAACGAATTCGAGACCTCCTACGCCCCTGAGAGACCGGAAATAATTTACTGCGAATCCTGTTACCAAAAGGAGGTCATATAACCATTCTACGATTCGCGCGAATCGTAGAATGAGAATATACGGCGTAAGTTCCCGCCTTCACCAATGTTTCGGATGGGCAAGTATAAATAAGTTGAGATTTTTTAGGGAAGTGCGAATCAGCTTTTTTTCGGATATAATGGACGCATATGGCAAAAATTGCATTTTTTGATGTAGAAGGATGGGAGGAAAAGATCGTACGGGAACGGTTTTCCGGTCATGATCTTTTTTTTACGAAAGAAAAACTCCACGAATTCGACGCCGGAGAGAAAAACGAGTTCGAGGTTGTTTCCGTGTTTGTGAATTCCGAGGTCACAAAGGAGGCGATTTCGAAATTTCCGTCGCTCAAGTTCATCGCGACCCGTTCGACGGGATATGATCATGTCGATTTGGAGGAGTGCAAGCGCCGCGGAATCCGCGTTGCGTTCGTTCCCGGATACGGAAACAACACTGTCGCGGAGTTCGCGTTCGGGTTGCTCCTGAATCTCACGAGAAAAATATACGGATCGATCGATCGCATCAAGGAAACCGGAGAGTTCTCCTATCAGGGATTCAGGGGAGTTGATCTCAAAGGAAAAACGATGGGAATCATCGGTACGGGAAGGATCGGGAAAGAAGCAATCAAGATCGCGAAAGGATTCGGAATGAACGTCATCGCCTTCGATCCGCGTCCGAACGAAAATGCTGCGGCGGAACTCGGGTTTTCGTATCGCACGCTCGAAGGACTTCTCGCGGAATCCGACTGCATCTCCATTCACGCCCCGTATAACGAAACGACCCATCATCTCATCAATGTCGGAAATGTGATGAAAATCAAAAAAGGCGCCTATCTCGTGAATACCGCACGGGGAGGAATTGTTGAAACAGGGGGGATTCTCGCGGGAGTCGGACTCGATGTTCTTGAAGAGGAAGGCGAGATAAAAGACGAAATGAAATTTCTGAGGGAGGAAGAAAAAGGAACCGCCTCATCTCTCGCTTCAGGGAAAACCCCGGACCAAATGAAAACGATAATCGAGAACCACGTTCTGATGCGCATGCCGAACGTGCTTGTCACTCCTCATAACGCGTTCAACACGCAGGAGGCGCTCGAGAGGATACTGTCCACCACGAACGAAAACATCGAACTTTTTCTCGAAGGATCGGAAAATCCGAAAAGTTTCATTCTTTAGACATAATCAATGATCATACGTTCGATACGCATACGGCAGATATTTGATTCAAGGGGAGAGCCCACCATTGAGGTTGAGCTTTTTAATGATTCCGGGAAATTGTTCCGCGCAAGCGTTCCCTCGGGAAAAAGCAGGGGGAGCAAAGAGGCGGTCGTGTTCGGTTTTGGGGAGGCGCATGTCGCGGAGCGTTACCTTTCCGACGTGCTTACGGGAAAGGAATTCGCCTCGATCCGCGCGCTCGACGATGAGATGAAAAACGCGGATGGAACGCCGGGAAAATCGAAGATAGGGGGGAATGTGATGCTCGGCGTTTCGATCGCGGGAAGCAGGATGCTCGCGGAAGAAAAGGGTCTTCCGCTTTGGGAACTGCTTCGCCGGGAATTTTTCGGGGACATCCTCGAACGCCCCTCCCCGCCGCTCATTTTTTCAAACCTCATAAACGGGGGCGCGCACGCGAAGAACAATCTTGATATTCAGGAATACATGGTCGTCGTGAGAACAAAGAGATCTTATGAAGAGAGCGTTTCGAAGCTGATTTCTCTCTACAGGCATATCGGCGAAGGACTTTCCCGGATGCACATGGAGGGAATGCGCGTTCCGCTCGGGGACGAGGGGGGATATGCGGTGAATTTCAGGGACAACTTCGCCCCGATTGCGATACTCGAAAAATATCTCGAAGAAGAGGACCGGGAAGGAATGTTTTCCA
>DYGP01000043.1:0-1733 GCA_020724685.1 Candidatus Paceibacter sp. | reverse complement strand
TTGCCGCATCATCTTTCTTCGAAGAAGGACGGTATGATTTCGAGGGGTCGCCCCGGACAGGGGAGAATCTTCTCGAAGCGTACGTTTCCTACTTTGAGCGATCGAAGCTTCTCTGCACCATCGAAGATCCGTTCGCCGAATCGGAACCGGAAATGTTCGGGAAGCTCCTTGCGGTTGCCGGAACGAAGTGGATCGTCGGAGACGATCTTACGGTCACAAATCCCCTCTACATAGAAGAATACGGAAAGAAAAACGAGATAAACGCGGTGATTATAAAACCGAATCAGATCGGGACCGTTTCGGAGGCGTGCGACGCAGTAAATTCCGCGCGTCGGAACGGAATCAAGACAATCGTGTCTCATCGGTCGGGAGAGACCGAGGACGTTTTCATCATCGAGCTTACGAAGGCGGCAAACGTCGACGGAGTGAAAATAGGCGCTCAGACGAAGGAGCGAATGGTAAAATTCAACGAACTGGTCCGTCTCTTCGAACCGAAATGAGAAGAAAAAAAGAAGAAACAAAAGAAAACGTTCCCAGAACGGAGGTTATCCTTGAAGAGAAGGATTTTGCCGTACTCAACAAACCAGCGGGAATCATCGTGCATGCCCCGCACCGTTTCAAGGCGGATCATCCGACGGTCGTCGATTTTGTCCGCGCGCGGTATCCGGAAACAAATGATGTGGGAGACGACCCGAAAACCCGTCCGGGGATTGTGCATCGGCTCGACAAGGACACCTCGGGAGTGCTCGTTGTCGCCCGCACGAATGATTTCTTCCTTCACCTCAAAAGACTTTTCCAGCGCCGATTGGTAAAGAAGACATATTGCGCGCTCGTATGGGGAAGAGTTTCTCTCGAGGGCGTTATAGACATCCCGATAGGATTGAAGCCGGGAAGCGTAAAACGGAGCGCGCGGGCCCGCAACATGAAGATGGTGAAAAACGCCGTTACTGAATATGAAACGATATCGCGTTTTACCCGCGGAGAAGAGGAATTTTCCCTGGTGCGCGTTTTTCCGAAAACGGGACGCACGCACCAGATAAGGGTCCACTTCTTGGAGATTCATCATCCGATTGTCGGGGACCAGATGTACGGGAAACGAAAAAATCCGTGGGAACTTGAGCGGCAATTTCTCCATGCGGAATCGGTAGAATTTCCGCTTCCGGACGGAAAACGGTTCAGGATCGAGGCGGAAATGCCGGAGGATCTTTCGGCGATCGTGGAAGATCTTGAAAAGATGGGAAGCCGGCGCTCTTAGTTGACTCACGTATAGAAAAACGGTAGGATACATCTCATGATTGAAGCGGATATATTGGAAAAAATTCAGCCTGGAGCGAAGGTTCGCGTCTGGGAACGGATAAAGGAGGGCGAAAAAGAGCGTCAGAGCCCCTTTGAGGGCATTGTAATCGCCTGTAAGCACGGGAAAGAGCCCGGAGCGACGTTCACCGTCCGAGGCGTTCTTCAGGAGATCGGAGTCGAGAAGGTATATCCTTTCGGAAGCCCCGCGATCGCGAAAGTGCAGATCGTTTCCCCCGTGAAGAAGGTAAGGCGTTCAAAGCTCTATTATCTGAGAGATTTGTCGAACAAAAAGGTCAGAGAGAAGCTTAAGGTTTCGCTTTAGGAAATCCCCGCCGTTCCTTGGAGCGGCGGGTTTTTTCTTGAAAATAAGGAGGGCGCGTATTATGATGATTCCGTCAGTTTTTTGCGCGGGTGGCGAAACTGGCAGACGCACTACC
>DYGP01000042.1:1940-6288 GCA_020724685.1 Candidatus Paceibacter sp. | reverse complement strand
GCGGTGTGCCTCGAGGATTTTGTTTCCGCGGAATGGACGAAGGACCGCGATCGATTTCTCCGCGCGGTGCGCGTGGAAAAAGAGCGCATGAAAACGCTCGTTGATTTCGCGCAAAACGCGGAGTTTTTCTTCGAGCTTCCCGCATATGACCCGGAGCTTCTCGTATGGAAGAACTCGAATGCCGAATCCGCTTTTGAAAATCTGAAGGAGTCGAAAAGAATACTCGAAAACATAGAAGAAGGGGATTTTGCGAAAGAAATCGTCGAATCGAAAATGATGGCGTTTGCGGAAATGCGCGGAAGAGGGGATGTGCTTTGGCCCCTCCGCGTCGCTCTTTCCGGAAGGAGCGCCTCCCCGGGACCTTTCGACCTTATCGAGATATTCGGAAAAAAAGAATCGCTTGACCGGATCTCGGCGGCGATGGAAAAACTTTCTCCGCGTCAATGAACTTCAGAAAAAAAGCAACTGTTCTTCTGGTGTTTTCCGTTTTCGTTGCGGGGTTTTTCCCCGCGCCGTCGTCGGGGGAATCGGTTGACACGCTCAGGAAGGCGATCGATGAGAAGGGAGCCGCGCTCAGGGAATTGGAGGCGCAACGGATGGAACTTCAGAAGCAACTCGATTCGATAAACTATTCAAGCAACAGGCTTTCGAGCGAAATACGCTATTTCGACAGTTCGATCGGACAGCTCAATATGCTTGTGAAATCGAACGAGATCATGGTCGAAAAACTCGAGCTTGAGGTGGAGGCCCTCGTGGAGAATATAGAAATGACCCAGGATGAGAT
The DNA here is from genome assembly GCA_020724685.1 of Candidatus Paceibacter sp. Taxonomy (GTDB): domain Bacteria; phylum Patescibacteriota; class Minisyncoccia; order UBA6257; family GWB1-50-10; genus GWA2-45-9. Next base: position 5,504 of record DYGP01000042.1, on the reverse strand, counting down.
CATAAACAAGAAAAAAACAATCGGAAAACTATTTACGGAACTCCAGCAACGGGACGGAGAGAATCTTCTCACGATCTTTCTGAAAAACAAGAGTCTCGCGGATGCGATCGGAGAGGTTCAGACGATATCCGATCTCAACAACAGCCTTCTTGTGAGTCTCGCGGAACTTACCGAGCTTGAGACTGAGCTTGCGGACAGAGTCGGAGAGCAGAAGAGTAAAAAACAGCAGAAGGAGGTCGAAAGCGAGAATATGAAGAACAGGCAGTACATCCTCCAGGACCAGAAAAAGGAAAAACAAACCCTCCTTCAGGTGACAAAGAGCCAGGAGAGGGTTTACGAGGAGCAGATAAGCGAACTTAAAAAACTTCAAGACGAAATCTCTTCGGAAATCGAGGCGATTGAAACGGTGCTCAGGGAGAATATCGATCCGAATCTTCTCCCTCTCCCGCGCAAAGGAGTGCTTGAGTGGCCGGTCCCGGATGGGCGTCTTACGCAAGCGTACGGCAGGACGTCGTTTGCGGCGAGAAACTACAAAAGCCAATATCACAACGGCATCGACATCGGAAGGTTTCTCGGCGCGGAAATCGTCGCCGCTGAAGACGGTACGGTGATCAACGTCGGAAATCAGGATCTTTACTGCAGAGGGGGAGCATATGGAAAATTTGTCGTCGTAAAACACACAAACGGACTCGCGACGCTCTACGGACACATGTCGAGATACGTCGTTTCCGTAGGACAGGAAGTGAAAAGGGGAGAGGTGATCGGATACATGGGCCGTACGGGATGGGCGACGGGACCTCACCTTCATTTCACGGTTTTCGCTTCCCAGACGCTGACCCCGGCGCGTCCGGGGTTTCCGGAAGGGACGCAGGCATCGAGGACGTGCGGACCGATGCCGGTCGGAGGAGACATTGATCCGACGCTTTATATCGAAATACCGTAGTTTGAAACCATGGAAGAAAAGAAAGAAAATATTTCACTCCTTCAGTCAAGGGGTTGGTCGGAATTTCAGAGGAACGTTTTGAAGAAGGACGTTTTCAGAATATCGGCCGGGACTCTCGAAGGAATCGTTCTCAAATCGCCGATTGGAGGAGGACAATATTATGCGTATGCGCCGTATGGTCCCGCGGGAAGATATGATGCGCAATCAATAGCATCGTTCGTGGATGAAGTCCGTTCCAGGGATGAACTGAAACGCGCCTTTTTCTTGAGAATAGAGCCGTTCCGGGAATATTCGGAAGAGATTTCTTCGGCGCTCCTTTCCTCGAGATTCAGGAGGGTTTCCTGCGTACAACCCGAGGAGACGGCGCTTATCGATCTCAGGGAGGAGGAAGGAAAGCTTCTTTCAAACATGGAACACGATACCCGTTACGCGATACGGACGGCCGAACGGCGGGGCGTGAACGTCAGATCGCATGAAGGAAGCGATGTCGATGCCGGAATATTTTCCGAATTCTGGAAACTTTTTTCGGAGACGAACGAAAGACACGCGCTCCGCGCATACGGGAAGGAATATTACGAGGGACTGCTTTCTCTTGGAGACGATTGCCGCGCGAAACTTTATTTCGCCGATGTCGAAGGCCGCGTCGTGGCGGCGGCGATTATCGTTTTTTTCAACAACCGGGCAACCTATCTGTATGCGGCGTCGCGGCGGGGATTCGGACGGTATAACGCTCCGACATATCTTCTGTGGAATGCGATACGGGACGCGAAACGTTCGGGATTTTCCACGTTCGATCTTTGGGGGGTCAGTTCGACAAATAAGAAATGGGAGGGGGTCACGGCATTCAAAAAAAGCTTCGGAGGATCGCTTGTCCGGTATCAGGGAACGTGGGATTATGTCTTTAGCAGACCGAAATACCTCGCATATCGAATTCTCAAAAAAATCGCATGAAACGTCTCCTGAAAAAAATCATTCCCGGACCGGTCATCGGCGCGTACCATTTTCTCCTCGCGTATGCGGCCGCGCTCCGTTTCGGGTTTCCGTCGCGGCGCATGGTTGTGATTGGTGTCCTCGGAACTCGGGGAAAGACGACGGTTTCAAATCTCATATGGTCGTGTCTTGACGCGGCGGGCTACAAAGTCGGACTCACGGGGACCGCCAACATCCGCATCGGAAAGAAAGAGCGGATGAACCCGTATCACATGACGATGCCGGGACGGTTCGTGATGCAAAAGCTTCTCGCGGAGATGCGCGATGCCGGATGCCAGATCGCGATCGTCGAAACGCCGTCGGAAGGCGTCGAGCAATGGAGGCATGTCGGGATCGCATACGATATCGCGGTCATGACCGTCTTATATCCCGAATATCTCGAAACGCATCATTGGGACTACGAGCGGTGCAAACGCATGCATCGGAAAGTGTTTCAGGAAATTTCCCGCCAACCGGAAAAGAAATTCAACGGCAAAACGGTTCCCAAAACAATCGTCGTGAACAACGACATAAACGAGCCGGAACTCTTTCTGGATAATCCCGCCGACAGAAAAATAACATACGGAGTGAAAAACGCTTCTCACGTCTTCGCCGATTCGATAACCCAGGATGCCGAAGGACGGGCATCGTTTTCCGTGGGTCCTGCGAGCTATCGTCTCGGGATACGGGGAATGTTCAACGTTTCGAATGCGCTTGCCGCAATCGCATGCGCGGCGGCGCTTGAGATTCCCCAGGAGGCCGTCCGGAGAGGCCTTGCGTCGATGCCGCTTGTTCCCGGAAGGATGGAAGAGATAAAAAACAATCTCGGATTTTCCGTGTTTGTCGACTATGCTCACGACGCCGTCAGTCTCGAAGCGGCGCTTTCGTCGCTTAAGGTATTCAAAAAAGGAAAAATCATCCTCATTACCGGCGGTCAGGGCGGCGGAAGGGACAAACAAAAACGGCCCGTCATGGGCTCGATTGCGGCGAAATACGCCGATTGCGTCATTGTCGCGAACGAGGATCCCTATAGCGATGATCCGGTGGAGATCATGGAAGAAATTGCCCGGGGAAGCGAGGCATCCGGAAAAATTCGGGGGAAAGATCTCTTCCTTGAGCCGGACCGCCGTGAAGCAATCCGCCGCGCGCTTTCCTTCGCATCGACAAACGACATCGTTTTCGTGAGCGGGAAAGGATCGGAGCAATCGATGGAAACGGCGGAAGGAAAAATTCCGTGGGACGATAGGGAAGTGGTGCGCGAAGAACTCGCGGCGCTTCAGGGCGAAAAAAGTAGTATAATGGAAAAATGAAGAAGATATTTCCGATTATTGTTCTCGCGTGCGTCGCCGTTTCGGCGCATCCTTTTCCCGCCGCGGCCGAAAGCATAGAGATATCCATCCCGCAACCGATAGGAGACTTCATCGACTCCCTCGGAAATATAGACATTGACAATACAGGAAAAAATATTTCTGATAATATTTCATTGGACGGATCGGTCATATCGGAAAAACTTTCAGGACTCGGGATTTCCGATATCTGGAACATGGCGAACGAATGGATGGAGGCGACGATCGGCATAAGCATAAGTCAGATTGTGCGTGCCATCGGAAATTTCATCATCTGGGCGCTTGAGCTTATGATGAAACTCCTGA
>DYGP01000042.1:0-1930 GCA_020724685.1 Candidatus Paceibacter sp. | reverse complement strand
GGCGGCCTTGATGAGCTTGGGGCCTAAAAAGGCCTCAGGGAGGCGTTTAGGGGTATATAGGAGACCTGAGATCATGTATCTCAGGTCTAATTTTTAATTTTTTAAACAGATTTGAGTTCGTGAGATTTTTAAGAAGAGAAAGTATATACATAGGTATATACAAAAACTGTCGCAATAGATAATATTTTCCGAGATTATGCATCATAATGTCGCAAATGATACTTGTGCGTACACAAAAGCGTTTGCGTCGCACAAGTACCATATACCGTTTACGACAGTATAAACTGTCGTAAAAGGTATATTGTGCGACAGATATGAATATGAAAAGACCGGCGGGAAGCGCACTCCTCCGCCGGCTGTTTCGTTGTGTTTTTTATTCTCTCTTCTTCTGTGATCTTTTCATCACGAAAGGACATTGGAATATCGTGAAATCTATTCCGGTATTCGCGCGGACGACGATTCCGAGAAGCGCCACGGGACAAATCGCATCCTTTTTCCCGAACATCTCCCCCATTTTCCCCTGTGTCGGGACAAGGGAGTCATGCATATGGGAAGCTGCGTCTATGCGAAGCTGTCGGGCGACGAGGTCTTCGTGGACCAGTTCGCTTCTCGTTTTCGCTATGTAATTCTCCGCATTGACGAAGTGGCGGCATTTTTTCACAGTTCCGTTCGATAGTCTGCATACGCATTGGTGTCCGCATTCGGAGGCTTTGTATGCTTCGCCGTTCTTCAGAACTTTTTTCGGTCCGAAGATTGTCGGCACTTCAACTACGGTATTTGTGTCTTTCGTTTCCACGGCTAACACTCCTTTTTTTATGGAAAATCCTGCGTATAATGTAGAATATAAAAACCATGAATGCAACCCGGAACTATCCGTTTTCTGAAATAAGGAGAAAAAGGGTCTATTTTATCGGCATTGGCGGCGTCGGCATGAGCGCGCTTGCACGATGGTTTCTCGCCAAAAAATGGGCTGTTTCGGGCTCCGATTCCGCCGAAAGCACTATCACCAGAAACCTTGAAAAAGCCGGCGTAAAGGTCAAAATAGGCCAAAAAAAGGGCAATTTGCCGTCCGGGGCGGGACTTTTTGTCTATAATCAGGCGATTTCCGCAGACAATCCTGAATTGCGGGAAGCGAGAAGGAGAAAGGGGGTTCCTGTCCTTTCGTATGCGGAGGCCGTGGGGTTTCTCACGAGGCATTACGACACGTGCGCGGTTGCCGGTTCTCACGGGAAGAGCACAACCACCTCAATCCTCTCTCTCGCCCTCGCAAAGGGCGGGTTCGATCCGACGGTCATCGTCGGAACGCTTGTCCGGGAATTCGGCGGAAGGTCGGGAGACGGAGTCAATTTCAGGAACGGAAAAAAAGACCTGCTCGTTCTCGAAGCGGACGAATTTCACAGTTCTTTTCTCAACTACTCCCCTCTTCACGCGATCATCACAAACATCGATCGCGAACATCTCGACTGGTATGAAGATTTCACGAACGTGAAGCGTGCATTTCTTGAATTTATAAAAGGAATGCGGAACGGCGGAATACTGATATTGAACAAGGACAACAAGGAGCTCCGGTCGCTTACGAAAGACATATCCGCGCTCTCAAAGAAAAAGGAAATTTCACTTTTTTGGTATTCGCTTCATGACAAGGACGCGAGAAAAATTGCGAAAGCGATGGCGCACATTCCGGGAACGCATATGCAGTCGAACGCGTACGCGGCATTTCTTCTTGCGAGACATCTTGGAGCCAAAGAAAAAGACATTCTCAACGCTTTCAAAGCGTATCGCGGAGTGTGGCGACGAATGGAATACAAGGGGGAACTCAAAATTCAACTCGCCTGTCGGACGGGCAGGAATTCAGAATTCAAAATTAGCATTCACGATGATTACGGGCATCATCCGACGGAAATTGCGGCGACGCTCCGCGGCGCGAAGG
>DYGP01000041.1 GCA_020724685.1 Candidatus Paceibacter sp. | reverse complement strand
AAACGATTCCCTGAAGGGAAAGAGGTCGTCCCGGTATCCGACGAGGATCGCCGCGGCCGCGATTCCGAGAACGGCGAAGATGAGATGGAACTCGTCCGGAATGAGATAGTGCCTCATGTCAATGCACACCATCGCGAGCCAGGCGAGAAACACGGCCGTCCAAAGCGCAACGAATCCATACTGCCACCATTCGGCTCCTCCCGAAAGGAATTGGGACAGAGGAATATTGAAAAAAGACGCGAGAAATGCGGGAACGCCCGCGACAATCGCCCCGCTCAGAATCTCGACGAAAAAATCGCGGGAAGGGATTTTCGATCCGCACGCTCCGCATCTTCCCCGAAGAAAGAGAAAGCTGAGGACGGGAATGAGGTGAAGCGGACGGAGCGTCTTTCCGCACGAATCGCACCGGGATCGCCCGCGAAGCGTTCCCGAGAAGAGCGGACGGTCGGGATCGTATCTCGAAACCGCAACCCCGAGAAAACTTCCGAGCGCCGTTCCGAGAATAAAGAGTGCGGCAAATGCGAATTGCTCCATATATGAACCATTATACCGAAACAAAACCCCGCCGGTCCATGGACTTGGGGCGGGGTTCCTGAAGAAATGAAATGCGCCGATTACGGACAGAGTGACCCGCTCGGAGCGCTTGTTGTTATTTTCGCGGTGCCCGCGCTGTCAACGCAATAGTATTGCGTTCCTCCCGCACCCGTCTTCGTAAGGAGCTGGGAAGATATCCTGTATTGCGTTCCCGTAACGGAGTAGCTGAAGCTTCCTCCCTGGTCGGAGATCTCCGTGACGAGTTTCGCAACCGACGTCTGTCCGCTCGTGAAATCGGCATACGGAGTCGCGGACGCCGGGTTGTAAAGCGTTTCCGCGATTGCGCGCGCCTGCTGGATCGCGCTCGTGATTCTCGCGTCTCTCGCTTTGTCTCTCGAGGGTCCCAACGCGACCAAAACCGCAGCTGACAAAATGCCGATGATGGCGACCACCACGAGCATTTCAATTAATGTAAATCCGCTTCTTGACTTCATGTGATTCAAAAAAACATTCATTATTCGACCTTGTTACGATATTGGTTTCATTATACCACAGACACCCCGTCAGAACGACTGGGTGAGGCTGTAGAGGGGCATGAGAATCGCGGCGAAGAGGAAAGCGATCATGCCGCCGATGGCGACCATGAGAATCGGCTGGATGAGCGTCACAAGGTTGTTCACCATGTCCTCGACTTCCCGCGTGTAAAAATCGTTCACCTTTTTCAGAAGATCCTCGAGGCGTCCCGTCTGCTCTCCGATGGAAACGAGCTGAGAAACGAGAGGGGGGAATTCGGGGATCTCCTCAAGTATCTTCGAAAGCAGTTTTCCTTTTCGGATCTGTTCGGACGCTCCCTGGAGAAGCCCTTCATACACCTTGTTCCCGACCGTCCGGGAGGATATCTCTATCGCCTGCGGGATGGTGAGCCCCCCGCGGATGAGCACCCGCGTCGATTCGGCGAATCGCGCAATGTACATTTTCTGGAAAAGTCTTCCGATGACGGGAGCGCGCAGGCTTACCTCGTCAAACACAATGCGCCCTTCTTTCGATTGGAAATAGTCTATAAGGAGGATGATGAAAAGCGCGAACGCGGCGAGCACCGCCCACCACCATTCGCCGAGGAATATTCCCGTCTTGAGAATCGCAGTCGTGTAAAACGGGACCGCAACGTTTGATTCCTCGAATATCGGCATGATTTGGGGAAACACGAAAGTCACCATAATGACAACGACGACGAAAAAAAGTACGACCACGAACGCGGGATATGCAAGCGCGTTCTGGACCTTCGATTTGAGAAGCGACTGCCTTTCGAGATAGTCGGCAAGGAAGTCCATCACCTCAGAAAGACGGCCGGTAACCTCCGCCGAACGGATCATGTTGATATAGAACTCTGAAAATATTTCCGGATGTTTTTCAAATCCCTGCGAAAGGGAAAAGCCGGCGTCGATATCGTTCGATATCTCGTAAATCGTCTCCTTGAGGATCGGATTCGTGGTTTGTTTGAAAAGATTCGCCAAGCTGTCCGATATGGAAACTTGCGAAGCGAGAAGTGTCGCAAACTGCCTCGTAAAAACCATGAGGTCCGAGGTCTTCACGCGCTTCATGAAGCCGAGAATGCGTTCGTACCATGCGTTCTCTTTTTTTTCGTCTATGTTGAGCACAAAAAGCCCGTGCCCGAGGAGGATATTCAGCGCCGTTTCTTTGCTCGACGCGTCGACATTCCCGACTTGGAGCTCTCCCTCTTTCGTTCTTGCTTTGTATTCGAACGTCATTGTCTATTATGATCTCTCAAGCAATATGCGGAGTTCCGACGGATTGAGTGAAAACGCCTCCGCCTGCTCGACCGATATCTCTTTCCGCTTGATCAGGTTCACAAGAGATCGGTTCAGCGACATCATGCCCTCCTGAACGCTCGTTTCTATCACGAGGTCTATCTGATATATCTTCCGTTCGCGGATGAGATTCCTGATCGCGGGATTCACGAGCATAATCTCCGCCGCGGGAACGCGTCCTCCTCCCACGCGCGGGACGAGCCTCTGCGACACGGTCGCGACAAGCGTCGAAGCGAGCTGAGAGATGACCTGTCCCTGCTGGTTCGGGGGAAAACTGTCGATGATGCGATCGATCGTCTGGGAAGCGGAATTCGTGTGAAGCGTCGAAAACACGAGGTGTCCGGTCTCCGCCGCCGTCATCGCGGTCGCAATCGTTTCCGGATCACGCATCTCCCCGACCATGATGACGTCCGGATCCTGCCTGAGGATCGCGCGGAGCGCGTCCTGGAAAGAGAGCGTGTCGCTCCCCACTTCGCGCTGAGAGATGATGGAGCGGTCCTGCGAGAATATGTATTCGATCGGATCCTCGACCGTAATCAGGTGGTCGTTCCGCGTGTGATTTATCTCATCAAGCACCGCGGCGAGCGTCGTCGATTTTCCGTGTCCTGCGGGTCCCACCACGAGAACGAATCCCTGCTTCAGTCTCGCAAAGTCGTGCAGAATCGGAGGAATGCTGAGTTCCTCCATCGTCCGGATCTGGGCGGGAATGAGACGGAGCGCGGCCGCGACGAATTCCCTCTGAAAATAAACATTCACCCTGAACCTCGCCTTGTCCTCGAAGTTGTATGAAAAATCGATTTGACGTCTTGTAAGGAGCGTCTTCATCTGATCTTCGGTGAGCATCGCGGCGATCAATCCTTCCGCGTCTTCTTTCGTGAGGATGGATTCTTTCGCGAGCGGAATGAGCACGCTGTCGACGCGTATCGTCGGCCTGCGTCCGACGGCGATATGCAGGTCGGATGCGTTCTGTTTCGCGGTCGCGAGAAGAAATTCGTTCAGTTTTTGCTTGTAATCCATACGATTATAGTAGCATATTTTCCGGCAATATCCCCGGCGTCATTCCTCTTCCGTCTCCCGAAGAATTTCTTCGATGGAAACGGTTCCGTCAAGCGCTTTCAGGATTCCGTCCTGACGGAGCGTAACCATCTCCTGGCGCTTCGCCTCTCCCCACAAATCGCTTTCCGTGAACTGTTTTCCGATGATTTTCGTGAGTTCGCGGGTCATCTGGAACACCTCGAGAATCGCGACGCGTCCCTTTGTCCCCTTCCCTTTACATACCGGACACTCCGGATCGCCTCCGGCGTGGAACACCTTATACGGACCGTTCCCGAATTTTTCAACGACGCGTTTTTTCATCTCCTCGGATCGCCTTGACGATGGCCTCTTTCACCTCTCCTTCCGAGGTTTCGCCGACTTTGCACTTCTGGCACAATCTTCCGACGAGACGCTGGGCGATCATGACATTGACCGCGGAAGAAAGGAGGAAGGAGGGAACGCCGAGGTCGATAAACCGCGGAATGACTCCGACCGAATTGTTCGTGTGTATCGTCGAGAGCATGACGTGTCCGGTAAGCGCCGCGTTCACCGCGAGCGACGCGGTTTCGGAATCGCGGATTTCACCGACCATGATGACGTCCGGATCCTGCCTGAGGATCTGCCTGAGTCCCGAGGCGAAGGAATATCCGATCTCCGGCTTGACCTGGGATTGGTTCACTCCCGCCATAAAATATTCCACCGGATCTTCCAATGTCACGACGTTGATCGAATCGGAATTCAGTTTCTGCATCATCGCGTAGAGCGTAGTGCTTTTTCCGGATCCCGTCGGACCGGATATCAGTATCATCCCGAACGGCGCATGGAGCGCTTCGTCGATGATCCGGTAGTTTCTCTCGGTGAGTCCTATGTCTTTCAGATCCTTGAGTCCCTGCGCGGCGTCAAGCACGCGGATCGCCACTTTTTCTCCGGAAGGGGTCGGGAACGTCGCGATACGGAAATCTATTTCCCGTCCCGAGATGAGCGTCCTGAATCTGCTGTCCTGCGGGACGCGCGTCTCGTCGAGACGCATTTTCGCAAGGACTTTCACGCGGGAGATGACCGGCTGGGAAAGCACCGCAGGGAGAGACGAGACTTCACGGAGCTCTCCGTCAACCCGGAACCGTATCCTCAGATAATTTCTCTGCGGTTCGATATGGATGTCCGACGCGTTGCTTTCAACGGCGTGGCGGAGCGTCGAGGCGACGATCTTTATGATCGGGGCGTCATCCGGCGTGCGGGCTCCCTCCTCAAGCCCGGTGAGACGATCATCCTCTTCCTGCTTCAGGTTCATTTCCCTTACCGCGGACTCTATCTCATCCTTGTACGGAAGGTATTTTCGCCACACCTCGGTGAGATCGGCGGGAGTGATGAGATACACCCCAAGGCTCACGTGCTCTCGTTTCGCAATGAAGCGGAGCGCTTCCTGCGCCCTCATGTCGTCCGGATAAAGCATTCCGACAATGAGCATGCCGTCTTTCCGTTCGACGGGGACAACCCGATAGTTCTGCGACGTGTCTTTCGGGATAAGCTTGAGAAGATCCTCGGGAATCGATGCGGCGTCTATTTTCTTGTACGGAGCCCCGATAAGAGCGCTCTTCACTTTCGCGACCGCCACCTGATCCGCGTTCGTTCTCGTATACAAAAGCTCCTCCGCACGCATGCCGGAAAGATCCGCTTCGCGGAGTATCTTTTCCGCGGTCGCTCCATCGACCACTTCTTTTTTTACCAACTCATCGAATAATTGCTTTTGCGTCATAGACGGAAAAAAACGGCAAGATACCGGAACCTGTTCTCGCGCGCGAAAACGCGCCTATCTCACTGCGACTGAGGGAAAGCAAAAGGATTGTCTCTCCCGGGAGTCTGCGTGCGCGGAACGGCATCCGTATATTTTCTGAAGGACTGGAACGCCGGAGACGACATAATGCCCTCAGGATCGAACGAAAGCTGGGATATGCGGGAAACCTCCTTCAATTCGGTCGGCACGACGACTTCGATAAGCTCCGGTTTCTTGAAGAAGAGAAAATAGCTTCCGAAAAAAACCACAAGAAGCACGATCGCGATGATCGCGAGCGCGAACCAATTGACCGGTTTCCGTTCTTCTTCGATAACGATTGCCATAGTGTGTGATTATTCCTGGAAGTATGTTTCGACTTTGAGATCAAGCGTGTAAATCCCCGATTGCACCGGCTGATCCGCGGTATAAATCGCGGCATCCGTGACATTCATCACCCTGATGTTCGTCTCGAGCGATTCAAGAAACGTCTTGAGGCTTTCATATTCGCCCCGCACCGACATCGTTATTTTGAGCGTCCCGAGACGTTTCACAATCGTCTGATCTCCTCCCGCAGAAATGTACGGATCCGATTCCACCGAAAACTTGAGGAGGTCCGTCTGGGTTATCTGGTTTATCGAATGGATTTGATACAACGCCTCCGTCACGTTCGTGCCCCGCGGGACCGCGAACGCAACCTTCTGGCTGAAATCTTCCGCGCTCTGTATCTGAGCTATGATGTTCTGAACCTCAAGAACGGCGTTCGTTTGATTCGCGAAGACCGCCTCCTTCGAGGCTGTCTCTCCCCGCTTCAGAACGATCATATCAAGCGCGGGACGGATAAAGTTCCCGTACACCACAAGCGTGGCAACGAGAAAAACCCCGGAAAACGCGATGCTTAATATTCTTTTCGTTGAGGCCTTCATTGATTCGTTTATTGGCTGTTTGTTTCTCCGTTTGCCGGTTCTCAACCCCTATAGCCTTTTCAAGCTTTCGGGCTTTATTTGGAGGGTTACACCGAACCCGACTCTTTCCCCGTTGAACGACAGTTGGTCGATGATCGCCTTTCCCTCGAATTCGGGGGCGGTGTCAAAAACAGAAAGTTGTTCGATGAGGTCCTGCATGGTATTCGCTTCCCCGGAAAGGACAATTGACGTTCCGTTCATCGAAACTTTCGCCCCGGTATAGGTGACGCTTGGAAGAACGTATTTCTCGAGATAATCGAAAGTTTTCACG
>DYGP01000096.1 GCA_020724685.1 Candidatus Paceibacter sp. | reverse complement strand
GGAAAAGATTGATTTTCCCGCCATCGGCGCCGACGCCTGCATCGCCAAAGGACCAGCCAGACAGATGGAGGAAAATCTTTCCACGGTCCTTGAATTCTTTTTCAATGACAGGAAGGAGGAGCTGGGCAACAGGATCTTCGGCGAGGAAAGTCTCTTTGAAAGACAGATCACCAAGGAGCTGCTGGCCAGCAAGAAACATCTTGAAGTCGCCATGAATAACCTTGCCGAGGGGCTGCTTGAGCTGCTTGCCGACGGGAGTGTTATTTTTGTCAATCCGACGGCGCTCAAATTTTTTCACTGTCCGGAGGAAAAGTTTCTCGGCCTCAGGTTCGCCGATTTTTTTCAGGGAAAGGAAAAAAATCGCATCAGCGCCATTCTCGCCACCCTCGATACCGAAGTGGTGGAAATCGGTGAGGCTGACCCCCTCTTTCTCCATGGCAGATTCCTGTTGCTCAAGTTCGTCCCGTTTTTTGATCGGGGGGAAAAATACGTCATCGTTATGGTGCACGACGATACGAGCAGGCGGCAGGCGGAGCTCGATCTGCTCAGTCATAAGGAATACCTCGAGGATATGGTACGGGAACGAACCGCCACCCTGGAGGAGCTCAACATCGAGCTGGAGGAGGCCCTCTCCCGGGTAAAGACCCTGAGCGGACTTTTGCCCATCTGCGCCAACTGCAAGAAGATCCGTGATGACCGGGGTTACTGGAACCAGATCGAGGAGTTCATTCGCGACCACTCCTTTGCCCAATTCAGTCACGGGATCTGTCCGGAATGTGTGAAAAAGCTCTATCCGGAACTGGATATCTTTGAGGATGAAGACGAAGCGCAAAGGTGAAAAATCGCTGGCGCCGCCCGCCCGATGTGTTACGATTAAATCAGTTTCAGGCTGAAGGTGATTGGGAAGTTTTTCGTAACTATCCGGGAAATCGGCCTTTTGTGAGACCAATCAAAGGTGATGGAATCGGAAAAACTGAAAATTAACCACAGAGACCGCAGAGCGCACAGAGAT
>DYGP01000040.1:5604-6509 GCA_020724685.1 Candidatus Paceibacter sp. | reverse complement strand
GAATCGCTCGATCTCTTCGCGAATCAGGGCGGAAAGATATTTCTCTACCACAGCAAGGACGACCCGGTGGTGAAATATTTTCAGCAAGCGAAATATCAGAAGGCGCTTCCGAATGCGGAAGCGGTGACCTTCGAAGACAGGGAACATTTCAACCAGGAGGAGTTCCCCGAGCTCGTAGAGTGCATAAAAAAGATCTCCACCTGACCCCGATTCGCCATTTTCCCTCCTAACAATCTATATCCGATCGGATATAGATTGTTATATTCTCCTTTTGCGGTTTTTTCAGGAAGCCGAGTGACACGGGCGGGGGCCGAAATGCTGTCAAGAGTTATGCACATCCTTAATTTTCCGTAAATATGATATAATTCCGACATGCCGAGTAGTAGAAGTGCGATAGGATTTTATATTCACTTTCTTCCTTCCGGTAATTGCTTCGCGAAATTGGAGCAAAAATATAAAAAATAATTTGTCGATAAAAATCAAAGCGAGAAATCGCATTTTCACTACTCGATATGCATGAAATACAACAAGAGCTTCTCCGCGTAGCGCAGGAAAAGAACCTCGGCCAATACACTCTCCGGGAGATCGGGTCGTTTATCGGTGAAGCGTCTCCGCAGAAGGTAAAACATCATCTCATGCAGCTCCAGACGAAGGGACTCATTAAGATAGACAGAATGAAGGGCGTCATCAAAAAAACGAAGCAGGAATGGGAGCGAAGTCTCTCGGGAAACACGAAATTGCTCACCATTCCCATTTTGGGCGCGGTGAACGCGGGGCCGGCGCAGATATTCGCGGAGACGAACATCGAGGGATTTCTCCGCGTGTCGAGTTCGCTTCTCGCTCCCGTGCGGACGCGCGAACCGCGGTTCTTCGCGCTGAAAGTCTCGGGACCAAGCATGAATAAG
>DYGP01000040.1:2790-5594 GCA_020724685.1 Candidatus Paceibacter sp. | reverse complement strand
AAAAATTGACGGAAAGCGGATTGAGGACGGAGACTATGTCATTGTCGACGTAACAGACAAGCACGTGAGAAACGGCGATATTGTCCTTTCCATTATTGACGGCATGGCGAACATCAAGCGATTCTTTCTCGACAAGGCGAACAATCAGGTCGTGCTCGTGTCCGATTCGACGAAAGAATTCCCCCCGATCTATATCCACGAAGACGACGATTTCATGATTAACGGGAAGGTGGTTCAGGTCATTAAAAAACCGAAGTTCAAGTGATGTGAAAAAGGACACAACCGTCGAGGCGTACGACAAAATCGCCGAAGATTATCGAAACAGGAATTCCGATCCTTTCTACGTCGAGGAATACGGAACCTTTTGCGATCTTCTCGGGGGGAAGAAGAGAGTGCTTGAGGTGGGGTGCGGTATCGGACGGGATGCCGCAGAGCTTATCGCAAAAGGGTGTGCGTACACCGGCATCGACGCGTCTTGGGGAATGCTTGCGCTTGCGCGGGAACGCGTTCCCGAAGGCGATTTTAAGCGGATGGATTTCCGAAAGCTTGAATTTTCAGACGATGACTTTGACGGATTTTGGGCGGCGGCATCTCTCTTGCACGTACCAAAAAACGAAGTTTGCGCCGTGTTTTCGGAGATAAAAAGAATTCTCGTTCCCGGCGGCATCGGATTCGTTTCGGTAAAGGAAAAGACGAACATGGATGAGGGGTTCATTCGTGAAGAGAAAGCCGGGGGAATCGAACGATATTTTTCTTTTTATGATAAAGACGAATTCGAAACCGTTCTCAAGAGGAGCGGATTTGAGATTCTTCGCTCGCACAAAAAACAAGAGAACGATCCGTCAAACACCGTTTGGCTCTGTTTCTTCGTGAAAAAAATCCGGTAGGCGAAGGTATTTCAACAAAAAAACCGCGGGTCATCTTATGAGACACGCGCGGTTTTTGCATAATATCTGATGATGAAAAGCATTATCGGTATCAACGCGATCGTTCGTATGCAATATGCGAGCGATATCATGTTGTCGTGCGCGATTGCGGGATAGACCCCGAATGACGCCGACACCAGGAAAAGAATCCAGCTTTTGTCGGGTTCGTTTCTTGTTTTTGTTTTTCTCGCTTTTTTTATCGTCGGCCAGTATCCGAGGGTGATGAGCGCCTGGGAGAATCCGTTTGCCCAGACCGCATCTTCGGATATTATCCAGAAAACGACTATGCATCCCGCGAACGAGAAAAAAAACTTATCAAACGTGTCAAAGTGTATTTTCGGACGCTTTGACAATATAAACCCGAGTATTGTGGCGCACATGAGAAAGTCTCCCACATTCGTCACGTTGCTTATCACATCAATCTCCTTCGCTTTCACGAAGGATGACAATACCGCGAGGAATGTTCCTGTGGAGAAAAGGCCCCATGTGCCGATCTCCGGAGAGGAATCCTTCATTGCGGCGATATAGCTGTATCCCGCATAAAAATACACCCCATACGCGATAAGAACAGAAAGAGACACCGTCAGCTCCGTCACCTGATACCTCGTTTTTAATGGTTTTTCTGCATAAATTATAAAATATTTTTTTAATAAAATCAAGCCTCTGTCATGTTTCCCAGCGATGCGATACAATATGCACATGGTATATTTTATTTTTCTTCTTGCGATCCTTCTTATCGCAAGCTTGCGGCAAGTCGATCAGTATGAGCGCGGAGTGATGTTCACAATGGGCCGTTTTACGGGAGTGAAGGAGCCCGGGTGGAGGCTTGTTGTCCCCGTGTTTCAGCGGATGAAGAAAGTGGACATCCGCGTAAAGGCGGTTGACGTGCCCGACCAGAAAGCGATCACAAAAGACAATATTTCCGTCGGGGTGAACGCGGTCATTTACTACAAAGTGTCCGACGCCGCGAAAGCGACTATTGAGGTGGAGAATTTCTATTATGCAGTTTCTCAGCTTGCGCAGACGACCATGCGAAACGCGGTCGGAGAAGTCGAACTCGACGAACTTTTGAGTCAGCGGGATAAGGTTTCGGAACGCATCAGAGGGATTGTCGACACCGCATCCGATCCGTGGGGTATCAAGGTGGACAACGTCGAACTCAAGGATGTTGCGCTTCCCGCGGAGATGGAGCGAACCATCGCGAAGCAGGCGGAAGCGGAACGGGAACGGCGCGCGGTTATTATTAAGGCGGAAGGGGAGGTGGTCGCCGCGGAGCATATGGCGAAGGCGGCGCACATCCTTTCGAGCTCTTCCGGCGCGCTTCACCTGAGGACGCTTCAATCGATTAACGACCTCAGTTCGGACCAATCGAATACGGTTATCTTCGCGGTGCCGCTGGAGATACTCCGGGCATTCGAGAAGATGGGGAAAGAAAAGTAAGGATTTGTTCCTTTTCTCACAAAATGGAAAAAAAGAAAATAATCACAAGGGCTTTCTTGCATACGATTGCGGCGGTCGCATACATCGCGGCGGTCGTGACATTCATGCAAAACGCGGAAGAGTTATTCAGGGATCGTCCGGATGCGTTTGCCGGAGTCATTATGCTTATGCTTTTCGTGATTTCCGCGGCGCTTATGGGAATCATCGTATTTGGAAAACCCGCGCTTTTGTATTTTGACGGGCACAAGAAAGAAGGCGTTTCCCTCGCGCTGTATACGACGGGATTTCTCGTTCTTGCATTCGTGATCACGGTAACCTGCTTTGTTTTGTTTTTGAAATGATTTGAGAGAGAGGCGACCTGTTGTATAATCGATCCATGGATAAAAAATCGATTATAGGAATCATTGTTCTCGTAGTTGTTGCCGCCGGGGCATTCGT
>DYGP01000040.1:0-2780 GCA_020724685.1 Candidatus Paceibacter sp. | reverse complement strand
CAAAATGGGAAAAGCACCGAATTTCCCGCCGCCTCTCGGGAGGTCGGAGGAGAAGAAGCTTCCATAGCGAATTCCGGGGAAACGGAAGTTTTTTCGATGGAGGAGGTGGAAGCGGCAAATACGAGAGATCGGTGTTACGCCGTTGTGGACGGAGGGGTGTATGATCTCACGCCGTGGATAAACTCCCATCCGGGCGGATCGGAAAGGATTATTCGTCTATGCGGAACGGATGCGACCGAAGCGTTTTCCGGAAAGCACGGCGAAAACAGAAAAGCAAACGAAATATTGGAAACATTCAAGGTCGGCATATTGAAATAAATACGTTTTTAAAGAAAACATGAAAGGATACATAGATAACATAGAGAGAGCCACGAAAGAAAATGAAAACTTCCGAAAGGTTCTCTATACCGCCGCGCACACGCAACTCGTGGTGATGAGCCTGAAGCCGGGAGAGGAAATCGGCGAAGAGATCCATGATCTCGCCCAATTCATTCGCGTGGAGGAGGGAAGTGGGGTTGCGATCCTGGACGGCGTCGAAAAGCCGGTCGAAGACGATTTCGCGATTATCGTTCCCGCAGGAGCGAGGCATAACGTGATAAATACGGGAGACGAGCCGATGAAGCTCTACACCCTCTATTCGCCGCCGGAGCATAAGGACGGCACGGTTCACGCGACGAAAGCCGATGCCGAAGCCGATCCCGACGATCATTTTGACGGAAAGACGACGGAGTAAGTGAGGTGAAAGTTTAAAAAAACGAAAGGCGTAGAAAGAAAAACCCCGCCACAATTTTTAGATGCTGGCGGGGATTTTTTTATTTCCTTTTTTTCTTTAATCGTATGTTCCGGAGTTCGTGCGAAACGACGAGCGGCGACACGAATATGATTCCGTCTTTGGAATTTCTCACATCATCGGAATATACCGGATGAAAGCCGTTATGGAATTCGCTGAACTCGTATCGATACGGATTTCCTCTTATCGGAAAATCATTTCCGTTTCGGAGCTGTTTTTCTATCCTTTCCTTTTCCGGATTTGTAAGTCTCCTCACAGGTTTGAGTTTCGCGAGTGCTATGAATCCTTCAGGTTGATGCATATCGGGAGGAAAACCGTGCGCCCGCGCGGTGATCTTGTCATTCTCTTTCGCGGGATAGAGAAGAGTCCATCCGCTGTGATCGGTCTGCCAATTATGAAAATCGGCCTCGAGAACCCCTTTCATAAGGAGCTCGAGTCTCGGAAACCGTATCGGAATCGCGGGTATCGCTTTGATTTCTGCGGGTGTTACTCTTGATGCGTCGTATTTGTGAGTTGCGCCGTCGGAACAGCGGACAAATATGTCGCCCTTTTTTATTTCCACCGCGCCAACTTCTTTTTGTATTCCGCGCACGAATATCCGAGCGCCGGGGACGAGAAATTCGGGTATATACGTCATTGTGTCCTCCGTGAAAGATGTGAAAATAACTCCTCTTATGCTAATTGAAAACGCGGGGGCGGGTCAAATAAAAATAAAAATCCCCGCAGATGGGGATTTTTTCTGATTGTATCATTCAATTCCGGGAATGTCCGCATTCAGCGAATCGGTGAATATTTCGACGATATACGTCGGAGGAGAATTCACTCCCGCTCCGTATATCTGTTTCAACGCGATATCGTCGGGATGTTTTCCCAGATATTTTTCCGCGTCGAATTCTGCGGTAAGGAATCGAACTTGGAACCTGTACGGTCTCCCGATTTTTTCTTCGGGAATTAGGGAGAGATTGTTCTGATTGAACAACATCGCGTTCGCGGGAGAGATGTTCTGTCTTACAATCTCCGGCTTTTCGTACGTTTCGAGCTGCATGTAGATTACCAACGCAGCAAGAAGAATCAGCACGACGAGAAGCACTAATCTTTCCTCTCCCGCAGGGGTTTCAAAAATCCTGCTGGAAGGAACAAGTCCCGCCGGATCACGGGTAGTGAAGATCGCTGTCGCCATAAACGGCGGACAGGCGGTCGGCACGCAGAGAATCTCAACGTCTCCGGGCTCCGCCCTGGGAACGTTCGAGTTTGTCATGAATCCATCGGGAATTTTGGCGAGTTCGTTAAACGTCTTCGTGGCGTACGAGAACTCGCAGCAGAATCCCAACGCAACGGAAGAAAACACGTTTCTCCTGCGGTCCATTACGTTTCAGGACGCAGGCGGGAACAATACCGTTGTTTACACTTCTCCCGGCGGAGGAGGCGGAACCGTACCGGTGACGCCGACGCTGGGATTGCCGAACGAAGGGACAGCCATCACTCTTCCGTATACGTTTACATGGGGGAGTGTCGCGGACGCCACGTCCTATACGTTTCAAATCGATACGGATCAGAATTTTACCGATCCGATCTCGATAAACGAAACGGTAACCGTGACGTCTTATACCGTGTCATCTCTTCCCGCCGGCACGTATTATTGGCGGGTGAGAGCGAATGGCACGGGAGGGAGTTCAAGCTTTTCGTCTTCACGTTCAGTGACTGTAAATACGGCAACACCACCGTCTCCACCAACACTTGTTTCTCCCACAAATGCAGCAACAAATGTTACAGTCCCCGTATCGTTTACGTGGGGAGCTGTATCTGGGGGAACGTTTCGCATCCAGATAATGACAATGGCTGGAGCGATAGTAATAGACCAGTCAGGTCTATCGGGTTCGTCTGCTCAGATAAGTGGATTGCAAAACAACACACAATATCAGTGGCGTATGACGGTTACCACCCTCACCGGTACGTCCGACTGGAGTCCGACGTTCACGTTTACTACTGC
>DYGP01000039.1 GCA_020724685.1 Candidatus Paceibacter sp. | reverse complement strand
ATTGCTTTGGGTTATCGGAGTGCTCGTCATCATATTGCTCGTGCTCGTCGTATGGCAGATATTTTTCGGAAAATCGTCGTATTACGCCGTGTATATGCGGACCGGGGAGATATATTTCGGAAAGCTCATGAAATTTCCCTCGTTCGGCATGAAGAACGTTTATACGCTTCAGGTGAACGCGCAGGACGCGCAGAATCCGATTCGCGTGCAGAAGTTCAGCGACGTGTTCTGGGGTCCGGAGGATTGGATGAAGATCAACCGCGATGAGGTTGTGTGGTACACGAAGCTCAAGACCGAAGGACAGCTTTCGCAGCTGCTTCTGACGAATCCGAATCTCGTGCCCCAACAGGTTCCTCAACAGCAGATGCCGGAACAGCAGGTGCCCGCAGACATGAATCAGTAAAAATAATTGAAATTAGACAGAAACTGATGGAAATTAATCAAAAACCCGCTTTCTGCGGGTTTTTGATTTTGGAATCCATTTTTATTTTCAAGAGTTTTTCCTATTTTCTGTTCTCTAATGAGTTTCTGAGGGTTTCCTCATCGGCGAATTCCACCTCGCCTCCCGTAGGGATTCCTCTCCCGATCCGGGTCACGTTCACGCCGGTGTTTTTCAGTCCCTGCTTGATGAGTTCGGAAACGAAATCCCCGAACGTGTTCGGACTGAGCGCGACGATGATCTCTCCCTTGTTTTTTTCAGGCCATCCGGAGACGGTGTCTTTCAGCTTCTGAAGGCGTTTTTTCTGCGTTTCTCCGAGCGGGTTTCGGCGGTCGAGCTCTCCGATGACGCAATACATCCCTCCGAATCCTCCCGCTTTTTCTATGGAAAAAACGTCGGTTTCCTTTTCGACGACCGCGATGAGAAAGGGGTTCCTCCGGGAATCGGCGCAGAATCCGCAGAACTTTTCCTTCGACGACTTTATGAAAAAGCACCGGGGGCACCGATCGAGGTTTCCGAGATTCTCAAGCGCGTGTGATATCTTTTTCCGATCCGTTTCGGGAAGAGACGCGATGTAAAAGGCGAGACGCGTTGCCATGCGCGGCCCGATTGCGGGAAGTTTTGAAAATATCTCGGCGAAGTTCTGTATTTCGGGGGGGAGCATAACGTAAGTATGGAGTATTAAGTATGGAGTATTAGGTATAGGGATAGTTATTTTCCTTTATACTTACTACTGAATACTAACTACTGTTCGGTGTGTGCTGTGTCGATGTTGTGGAAACTCACTTTTTCGGGATCAAACCGCAGATGAACGGTGCCCAGAGGGCCGTTCCGGTGTTTTGCGACGATGATGTCGACGAGATTCTGCTCCTCTTCGGGTATGTCGATTCGATCCCGATCCTTCCGGTATATGAACATGACGACGTCCGCGTCCTGTTCGAGCGATCCCGACTCGCGGAGATCGGAGAGGCGCGGGATTTTCACGTCTCTCTTGTCGACTTCGCGGGAAAGTTGTGAGAGCGCGAGAACGGGGATGTTCAGCTCTCTCGCGAGCGCCTTGAGCCCTCTCGAAATCTCAGTGACCTGCTGGACCATGCTGTCGCTTCCCGTCCGCGCCTGCATAAGCTGAAGGTAGTCGACAACAAGGAAATCGAGTCCGTGTTCGATCTGAAGCCTCCGCGCCGCGGAACGCATCTGGAGCACGGTGGGGGACGGCGTGTCGTCGATGAAAAGATTCGTTTTCGAGAGTTCGTCAAGCGCCTGCTGGACGAGCGCGAATTCCATTTCGCTCTGGAGACGGCCGGTCCGGAGGCGCCACAAGGGTATTTTTGCCTGGCTTGCGATGAGGCGATCGATGATCTGCTCGCGGGACATTTCGATGGAAAACACGCCGACCGACTTTCCGTGAAGCGCCATATTCCGGACGATATCGAGCGCGAATGCCGTCTTTCCGAAAGAAGGACGCGCTCCGAGAATGATGAGGTCGGATTTTTGGAATCCGGAGAGAATGTTGTCGAGTTGCATGAAATACGAGGGGACGCTCCGGAGCGTGCCGTCTCCGCGGTGGAGTTTCTCGAGCCGGTCGTACGCCTCCATGAGCTCGTCGCGTATCGGAACGAATCGCTGGGGACGCGATTTCTGGGATATGCTGAAAATCTTCTGTTCGACGGAATCGAGGAACTTGTCGAACTCCTCCGGCTTGAACGCTTCCTCGTTTATTTCCGAGGACGCGTGGATGATCGCTCTCCGGACGCTTGTTTCTTTCACGATCTTCGCGTATTGCTCCACGTGCGCCGCCGAGGGGACGTTTGATACCAGCTCGGCGAGATAGTCGGTTCCGCCCGACTCCTTCATCTTTTTTTCCTTTTTGAGATGGGATGAAACCGTGAGCATGTCGATCGGTTCTCCTTTCTCGAACAACGTTATGATCACCTCGAATATCACCCGGTGGGAGGGATGGTAAAAGTCGTAGGGAGAGAGGATGTCGGTTATCTTGATGATCGAAAGGGGATCAATCATGAGCGATCCGAGAACCGAAATCTCCGCGTCTATGTTGTGGGGAGGAAGCTTTAGATTTTTATTGTCCATAGAAAAGCATAGAGTATTCAGTATTAAGTGTTCAGTATCTCATACTAGATACTTGCTTCTTTCTACTTACTACTTCTTCGGACGAACGGTCCGAGAGGAGTGTCCTCTACGATATATCCTAACGCACTGATTTTTTCCCTCAAGGCGTCGGCGTGGGTAAACTGTTTATTTCTCCTGCATAACTCCCGATCGCCGGCGATTTGGGCGATTTCGTGGGGGATTTTTTCTTCCGAAAACGAGAACCCCACCGCTTTCATGGCGCAGAGGAGCGTTTTTCGCGCGCGTTTCGCGTCGGAGCGGGAAAGGGAGAATATGCCCGTTTCATGAATCGCGTTCATGAGGACATGGACCGCCGCAAGGGCCTCCGGTGAATTGAAATCGTCATCCATCGCCCCGGAGAATTCTTTTTCAAATCTCCGTATCGCCGAGCGGGCCGCCGTTCCGGAATCGCCGATTCCTTTTTTCGAGACAAAGCTGAGTTTTTCAATAAACTCGGAAATCTGCGAAAAATTCGCTTTTGTGTATGCGACCGAATCGTCCGAAAAGTCGAGCGGCGTGCGGTAATGCTGCTGAAAGACCATGAGACGGAACTCGTCGGGCGACATCTTCGAGAGGATGTTTTCGACGGAGACGAAGTTTCCGAGACTCTTCGACATTTTTTGCCCGTTTACCTTGAGAAATCCGGTGTGCATCCATATGCGCACGAAAGGTTTTTTCCCTGACGCCGATTCCTGTTGCGCTATCTCCGCTTCGTGGTGCGGGAATTTGAGATCAACTCCTCCTCCGTGAATGTCGTATTGAGGTCCGAAGAACGATTCCGTAATCGCCGTGTCTTCGATGTGCCATCCCGGTCTCCCGGCGCCGAAGGGCGCCGGCCACGACGGCTCGGCTGTTACTTGTGGCATTTGACTCTCGTTATTTGCGTAATTTGCGTCTGAAAACTTCCACAAACAAAAATCTCCCGCGTTTCTTTTGTTTTCATTCGCGTCGATTCGCGAAACGCCGTCCTCGGCCTGAAGCGCGGTGCGGCGCGCAAGTTTCCCGTAGTCGGGGAATTTTGAGAGGTCGAAATACCATCCGTCCCCTTCGATCTCGTAGGCGAACCCTTTCCGTATGAGCGTGTTCACCTGCCTGATGATGTCCGGCACGTGGTCCGTTGCGCGCGCATACCGGTCAACGGAAGTGATGTTGAACGCTTCATTGTTCTCGATGAATTTTTTTTCATACCGCCGCGCGACGGAATCCCACGAAGCGTTTTCTTCTTTCGCCCGCGCGATGATCTTGTCATCGATGTCGGTGATGTTCTGGAGATATGAAACGCGGAATCCGCGGTATCTCAGGTATCGGACGACGATATCGAACGACATGAATGTCCGGAGATTTCCGATGTGGGGCGCGTCGTATACCGTGGGACCGCAAACGAAAAACTTCAGTTTGCGGAAGAGGGGCTTTTTTAACACCTCTTTTTTGTCAGTCAATGAGTTATAGATAAGCATAGTAGTAAGTATTAAGTATTAAGTATTAAGTAGTAAGTATTAAGTAGTAAATACAGGTCTGATAAGAATCGGCTGTATTACTATATACTTTCTACTGATTTTTACGGGCTCCAGTTCAGAATGATGTCTTCGATGACCGGCGTTTTCGTCTGAAGGAGATCGCTTGAGATCCGCACGTTGTAGCGGAGATACCGGTAGCCCGCAAAGTCAGATTTTTTCACGCATATGGGAGTGTCTGGCGCCGCGCATCCAACCCCTCCCTGAAGGGAGCTCGCGCACGAGGTTCCGTAATACGTCGAACCGTCTCCCGAGGGGCCGACGTAGCTCCACGGACCCTCTGAACTGTTTGACGCCGCGATCTGGAAGTCGACGCACGTTCCGCTCGGCGACGTTCCCTGCCAGATGATGCTGTTCAGTATCGCTCCCGCCACGGTCTGGGTGTCGAATACGGACGATTCGAGATATCCGACGGAACTCGTCGCCCTCCACGTCGTGTTGAGCCGGAAGTCGGTCGTGCCGCAGCTTGAATTGTTCGCGCAATTGAAGCTTATCCATCCGACGAGATCGTTCCACGCATATCCGGTAAAATCGCCGTCCGATCCTATCTCCACCTTGTAGTTCGAGAGGGAGCATTGGTTCGATCCGCCGTGCGAAGACTGGTCGCAATTGAAGCTTATCCATCCGATCGTGTCGTTCCACGCGTATCCCGAAAGGATTCCCGAAGCGTCTCCGTTCGGGCACGTTCCGTCGGCGTTGTGCGGTCCCGGACCGTTGCACACGCCGTAACTCGAAAGGCCGCAGATGTTTCCCGCGGGGCTCGTCGCGCAGTCGAGGGACATCATTCCGACCGTGGAGCTTGCGTAGCCCTGGAGGCGTGTCCCCCAGACCTGAACCGCGTCCGTCGAATAGAAATCCCACCATCCGTCGATGTCGTCCCACGCGTAGCGGTCCGTTGAGGGAGTTCCGGTGATGTTTGTTTCCGCTTGTGCGGAATACATTGCAAACATGCCCGCAAGGAGAATGCCGCAAGCCACTCCGAGAAAAGCGGGGAGGGCGGATGGTATGATTTTCTTCGCCTGCATATATATCCGAATTATACCATCAATTCCCTCACGGGGTATCTTGATTGATGCGGAGAGTGGAACACGAAAAGACCCGGGTTAATGCCTGCGTGATATACTGAAAACAAGATGGACGGCGCATTTTCTGGGAGGGGGAGCAAAAAGAAGGCGGTCGCGGTTTCTCTCGGCGGATTCGGGCTTCTCGCCTTTCTTTTCTGGGGGAGCGGAACGTTTTCGGCGGAAGGGTCTCCCTCGTTTTTCGCGGACGCGAAAACGGCTTTTTCGGAAACGTTTCTGCGGAACGAGACGTTCCGGGGAGAATTCGATTTTCGGGAAAGCGGGGAGATGAAAGCCGTTCGCGGCGAAGGAATCGCGTGCGCGTTCGAAACGGCGGAACGCCCGTCCCGCGGATCCGTCGTCTTCAGCGAAATCGCCTGGATGGGGACTTCCGAAGGCCACGAGGAGGAATGGATCGAACTCTCAAACCGCTCGGCGAAAACGGAGGACATTTCCTTTTGGCGCATCATGGACCGCGGCGGGGACATTTCGATCGGATTTCCGAAAAACGCCGTGCTCGCTCCGGGCGAATTTCTCGTCGTGCGGCGCGGGAAGGGAACCGGGGAATTTTCGGGATCCCTGAGAAACGCCGACGAACTCATCCGCCTCTTTGACGATGATTGCGCGCTTCGGGACGAGGCGGGGGGCGCAAAATGGGAGGCGGGAAACAACAGAACGAAGCAGACGATGGAACGGGACGCTTCCGGATTCGGATGGCACACCTCCCCGTTTCCGGGAGGAAGCCCCGGGAGTGAAAATTCAAAGATAAAAACTCAAATCTCAAATCTACAGAAAAATACAGAAGTTGATAAACCGAAAACTTCCGATTCTGTGATTTCTGATGATGCAAAAACAGAAAGCGCAAAAAAAGGTGCTATCAATATTGTCGAGGTGGTTGCGGGGATTGAGGGGAATGCGGGGCACGAGTTCATTCGTCTTCAAAACGACTCCGACGCTCCCGCCGACCTTACCGGATGGATGATAAAAAAGAGGAGCTCGACGGGAAACGAGACGACGCTTGTTTCAAGCGCGCGCCTTGCGGGAAAGACGATTCCCGCGCACGGTGATTTTCTCCTTGCGCACGAAGAAGGATATTCCGGCGCGGCAAAGCCGGACGTGTGGTGGCCGAAATCCTACACCCTCGCGGAGAAGGGGAACGCGGTCGTTCTCTACGACGGAGAAGGAACGAGGGCGGGGGAGTATTCGTGGTAAAAGAACGGAAAAAGATCGCGTGAGGCGGAAAACGCCTCATAACATTTCCTATCCGATCGGATAGGAAATGTTATGAGTGGGGAACGGGGGAAAACGGGAGCGGGAGGCACGCGGAGATGCGGACGAACGAATGCGGACGGGGCGCACGGACGTGTCCGCGGAGAATGTTGACATAAATATTTCTATATGTTAGAATTAAAGAGGTAATCATTAACATCACGGAGAATAGACATGGGAATCGGAAGGATTCTTGCGCTTATCGC
>DYGP01000038.1 GCA_020724685.1 Candidatus Paceibacter sp. | reverse complement strand
AGGCGAGGCGGGCGGAAGGGGGGTGTGGGGGGAATTCCGCCCGCCGAGCCCAGCGATTTCGGTTCGGATATTTTCAAACAGACACCGCCATGATCACAACAACGTTTGAAAAATTGAGCGACGAAGAGAAAGATCTTCTCGCGGCGGCGGAAAGGGCGACGGAGCACGCCTATAATCCCTATAACAGCAAGATGCGGGTCGGGGCGGCCGTCAGAACAGCGACAGGAAAAATCATTACGGGATCGAACATCGGAAACGCATCGTCTTCCGCGAATCTCTGCGCCGAGCGCACTGCGCTCGCGGCGGCGGGCATCCAAGGAGAACGAAACATCAAAACCATCGCCATCATCGGCATTGATCACGACGGCGTCGTCGAAGAGCCGGTGATGCCGTGCGGAACATGCAGGCAATTCATGCAGGAATTTCTCCCGACAAGCGGCGGAGACATTGACGTCATCTGTTCGAATACGAAAAAGGACAAAATTGCAAAAACTTCGGCGGGAGAACTTCTCCCCTTTCCTTATGCCGGAAGCGGAGAGATGCTTCCGATGCGGTGAAGGAAATCGCAGTTTCGCGAAAAAAAACGGCATCCGTACGGAAGGATGCTGTTTTATTTGAATTTTATAAAAAACAAAAGATATGCGGCAACGATCAGGAGCACCACGAACGTCAACGGGGCGAAAAAAATCGAAACGATTTTTCCTCTCCACGTAAAGCAGGTTTCGAAGAACCCCTCCCAAAAAGAAACTGATATTTTTCCAAGGAGAATCCACGCCGCCGCAACGCATATCGACACGAGCGTCATTCTTTTTTCTCCCGTATTTCTGTTATATTCTGCGCTTAATAATCACACGCAAACGCGTTTTTGTAAAGCGTAGACCGGACTTTCGCTATTCATACCGCAGAGCTTCTATAGGGTTCAGATTTGCCGCTCTTCGCGCGGGATAGTATCCGAAGACAATCCCAATGAACGCGGAAACCCCGAATGCGAGGAACACTGAGGCGCCTGAGATTTCGGTCTCTAAGACGTTGAAATACGCGAATGCGAATGAAATAAGCCATCCCAGAACGATCCCAAGCGCTCCGCCGCCGAACGTGAGCATAATCGCCTCAGAAAGAAACTGGAGATTAATATCCTTTTTTTTCGCGCCGATTGCTTTTCTGAGACCGATTTCCCTCGTCCGTTCCGTCACGGTGGTGAGCATCATATTCATGATGCCGATGCCTCCGACAAGGAGAGAAATTCCCGCGATCGCCGCGAGAAGCATCGTGAGGGTTTCCGTGATACTTGATGCGGTGGCGATGATGTCAGATTGGTTCATGATGCTGAAGTCGGCAAGTTGAGGGTCGGAAATGCGGTGGCGTTCGAGAAGCAATGCCGTGATATTCTCCTCGGCCTGCGTCATGACCGAAGCGTCGGTCGCCTGCACGTTTATTGTCGAAACCGAATCGCTTCCCGTGAGAAACTTTTGTGCGCTTGAAACGGGGACGAATGCCATCTCATCCTGGCTTCCGAATCCTCCTCCTCCCTTCGCCGCGGTGATTCCTATAATCCTGAATTCCATTCCCCTAATGCGAACCGCTTGTCCGACGACGTTTTCGGCATTTTCCCCGAAAAGATCGTCGCGCACCGTCGGTCCAAGAACCACTACCTTCGAAAGACTCCGTATGTTCTGATCCGTGACAAAAGAACCCTCGGCGATCTGAAGGTTCCGCACCGCCAGATAATCAGGGGTCGTGCCGGTCACCGAAACATTCGTATTCGTTCCCTTCCCCACAATCTGATACCGACCAGAAACCTCGGGTGCGACTGCGTTTGCCTCCGGAACGTTTTTTGCGATTGCCTCCGCATCCTCGACGGTAAGCGTCTGGGCAGAACCCCGTCCCGAACTCACCTGCGTGCCGACGCCGCGTTGGGCTCCCGGCCGGACAATAAGAAGGTTCGATCCTATCGCTTCAATATTCGACTGGATCGTTCCCTGCGCCCCTTGGCCGATGGCGACCATCGCAATCACCGAACCGATGCCGATGACGATGCCGAGCATGGTGAGCCCCGAACGAACCTTGTTCGACGAGAGCGCAAAATACGTTTCTTCGAAAATGTCAGTAAGTTTCATGGCGATGGTGCGCTGATCTGCGCGCGTGAGTTCCGCTGTCTTCGACGATCTTTCCGTCCCGTATGGAGATGATCCTGTCCGCATGCTTCGCAATCTCATGCTCGTGGGTGATGAGCACAATGGTCCGTCCGTATTCTTCGTTCAGTCTTTGGAACGTGCCGAGCACGATCTCCCCTGTTTTTGTGTCGAGATTTCCCGTCGGTTCGTCCGCAAGGATAAGCGTCGGATCGTTCACAAGCGCACGCGCGATCGCAACGCGCTGGATTTGCCCTCCCGAAAGCTGATTGGAAAGATGAATAAAATGCTCTTCATCGAGCCCCGCGGCACGGAGGGCCTGTTCCGCTTTTGTTTTCCGCATCTCCCCATCGACCTCCGCATACACAAGCGGAAGCATTACATTCCTGAGCACCGTCGTACGCGGAAGCAGATTGAATGCCTGGAAGACAAATCCTATTTTATCCCTCCTGATATCCGCGAGTTCGTCATCCGAGAGCGTCGAAACATCTTTCCCGTCGAGGATATATTTTCCTTTTGTCGGCGTGTCGAGCGCGCCGAGTATATGCATCAATGTTGATTTTCCGGAACCGGACGGTCCCATAATCGCCACAAACTCACCATCTTTTATGGAAAAGCTCACGCCCCGAAGCGCTTCAAATTCCACCTCTCCCGTTGTGTACGTTTTTCTGACGTCTCTGACTTCTATCATAAAAATCAGCGCACCATCATTCTCGTCCCCGATCCTCCGCGCGTTCCTACTCCCGAGAGAAGCGAAGGCGCCTGCTGGTTTGAA
Source organism: Candidatus Paceibacter sp. (assembly GCA_020724685.1). Lineage (GTDB taxonomy): Bacteria > Patescibacteriota > Minisyncoccia > UBA6257 > GWB1-50-10 > GWA2-45-9. The sequence goes on along the minus strand of DYGP01000038.1, from coordinate 3,751 downwards.
TCCGTTCCCGTCGGAAGAATGGTCCGTGTCACGACGAACGCCCCTTCGTTCAGTCCGCTCACGATTTCCGTCACAGAATCGTTCGAGAGTCCCGTTTCGACGATCTGCGCCCTCGGAAGCGCGGGAAGTTCGGTTCCCTGGGGAGAGAACGCCACTCTATTATCCCCGGAGGCCTCCGCAATCTCGACATAAGAGCGGTTTCCCTGCGTCTTTATCGCGGCGTTCGGGACGATAATCGCGTTTTCCGAAACGTCCGTTACGATAGATGCGTTCACGCTCATTCCCGGCTTTATTCTTTCATCTTCGACATCAAACCCTATTTTCACCGTGTAACTCACCACTCCCTGAGAAACGGTGCCGAGCGTGTCGACGGAAGCAACCTCTCCGGATGCGGAGAGCCCGTCCACCGCATCGAACGTGAGTGTCGCTTTCTGTCCCACCTTCACTTTCGCGGCGTCAATTTCATTCAGCGATATTTCGGCAATCTTTTGTCTTGTGATAAGCGTAGCAAGCGACGTTCCCGCCGATACGGAATCACCGTTTTTCACGTTTACCGTCGCAACGGTCCCGGAAAAGGGGGCATACACGGTGTAATCGGCAAGTTCCGCCTTTAAATCGGCAAGATCGTTTTTTTGTTTTTCGAGATTGTTTTTCTGCGCCTGGAGATCGATTGGATTGTCCCCGTTCGGATTGTTTATTTCAAGAAGAGCGATCTCATGTCCGATATCGACGACGGAATCTTTCATTTTCTTGAGAGACGTTTTCTGGGAAAGGAGCGAGCTTAAAACGCCGTTCGAAACAGTCACGTTCGAATTCAGTTCGGATTGCGCCGAAGAGACATACGAATCAAGAGTCTTTTTTTCCTGTCCGGCGATGTCAATGACGGTATCAATCAGGTTCTTTTCGCTTTTCGTCGCGCGGGACACCATATCCGCCATGTTGTAGGTCGTTTCAAGGAAAGATTCGATTTCTTCTTTTGACGAGGAGCGCGTGAAAGTCTTGAATTTCGCGAACGCTTCATCATAAAGCGCGCGGGCGTCTCCGTAATCCTTTATCGCGATATCCGAAAACGACGCGACGGTGTCTCTGTTTCCCTCGTTCGAAAAGAGTCCTTTGTAGATATTCACGTTCCACTGCCCCGAACTTCCTCCGAGGTCTGTTCCGTAGATCGCGTTTTCAAGACTCGTCATGACGGCGGGTATCTTGAGATAGGCATCCGATACCGCGTTGAACGCATTTATGTATTCCGCGGAAAGATCTTCTTTCGCGTCGGTGAGAGAGCGGACTTTCTTTTGGTAATCAATGGGCGCCTGAATGACGTTTCTTTCAAGCTGAAGCTGCGCTTCCCTGAGAGAGATTTCCGCATCGGCAACGTTTTTTTCGATATCCGTCGAGTCAAGACGGAAGAGCGCCTGACCCGTCGTCACGTCTCTTCCTTCGGCCGCTCCGATCCATACGATATCCCCGGACACCTTCGGTTTCATCTCGATCTGATCGGATGCCGATATCTGTCCGGTTCCCGTTACGGAAACAATGACATTCCCGCGCATAGCGCGTCCGAGCACGTATTTCGTCGGTTCAGTTTCCGGAAACAACTTTCCGTACGCGAAGTATCCGATTCCCCCGATTGCGACGAGAAGCACAATCGATGTTATCTTGTGAGCCGCCACATATCTCTTCACTTTTTTTGATATTTTTCTCATGTTGCAATAATGCGGCATGCCCGCATGTGTACTACGGTTTCCGTCCCGTTTTTCTTTCACCCTTTATTTTTTGATCCCGAAAGGAGGATACTTGTCCGCAAGACCCACGATATACGCGTTCAATCTCGTCTGCCAGCGATACGTCCCTACAACAATCTCAAAGAGACCTTTCGGATACCGTCCTGTGAAAAGGACGGAAAATTGGGCGAGTATTGCGCAGATGAATCCGAATATTCCCACGAAATAGAGGAGGATGAGATGCGGAATCAGTATGATGAATTTCGGAATCATAAAAAGAAGCGTCGCAAGCGCGAGTCCGCGGGAGGGGTGTTCGGGATATTCGATGACAATATCGACGGGGTATTTCTCCTGTTCCAATCCGAGGTGTTCCGTTTGTTCCATGATATTTTTTGTTTTTTTTTCCGACCTTGTTTATTTCGACATTTCCTCCAACGCGCGAATCCGCTCCCAGACGGGCGGATGCGTCATGAACATTTTGTGAAGCCATGAAATACGCTCGCCGGGCTTATCGAAAGGATCCTCGAACCAGAGGTGCGACGTCGTATTGTTCGCGACCTTCAACTTGCGAGGATCCTGGGATATTTTTCTGAGGGCGTTCGCGAGCCCTTCGGGATACCGCGTGAGAAGGGCGCCCGAGGCATCGGCAAGAAATTCCCTCTTTCGCGATATTGCGAGACGCATGATTGTCGCCGCAATGGGCGCAAGAACCGCGAGCGCGATACCGACAAACATCAGAACCACCTGCACCTGTCCCCCTCCCTCCCTTTCCCGATTCCGGATAAGCGTACTTCTCAGGAAGAAATCGGATATGAGCGATATGAATCCGACGAGAATAACCGCGACCGTGGAGATGAGCGTGTCCCGGTTTCCGATATGGGACAATTCATGCGCAATGACGCCTTCAAGCTCGTTTTTGTCGAGGCGCTCGAGAAGTCCGGAAGTGACCGCGACAACTCCCCTCTCCGGACTTCGTCCTGTCGCAAAGGCGTTCGGAGCGTCTTCATATATGATATACACCCGCGGCATGGGAAGCCCGGCGGTTATGGAAAGATTTTCCACGATATTCCAAAGCGCCGGCTCCTTCTCCCTCGTTACGGGAACCGCTTTTGCCATCGCAAGCACGATGTTGTCGGAATACCAATAGCTCACGAAACTCATTACCGACGAAAATATGACCGCAAAGAAAAGAATGCTCGGGTCGCCGTATAAACTGGAGAAAAGCCACCCGATGCCTATGATGAAGACAAAAAACAGCGTGAAAAGGAGGTATGTTTTCCTTATATTCGATGTTTGATGCGTGTAAAGCGTAGCCATAGAAAAAGAGTATAAAGTATTTAGCGGTAAGTATATAGCATCTCACCGGCTCTGCCGTTACCGTATTTTCGCCGGCGGATCCGCTCATTCCGGAGCCTGTGAATGCGTCCGTAAACGCCGACGTAAAGCTTGCGCTAAACGCGGACGGAGGGAGTGTCGAACGGCGTCTTTCGCGATCACGTTTCCTCAGAACTGAACTTTCACAGGGTCTTTCTCCGCCGCGTCCTCGAGTTCAAAAAACTCCCGTTTCCCGAATTTGAACATTCCGGCAATCATGTTGTACGGGAACATTTCTATTTTCGTGTTCAGATCGCGCACGTTTCCGTTGTAGAACCTCCGTGCCGCCTGTATCTTGTTTTCCGTATCGGAAAGCTCGTCCTGGAGCTTTGTAAAGCTTTCCACGGCGCGGAGCTGGGGGTACGCCTCCGCAATCGCAAAAATGCTTTTGAGGGCCGACGTCACCGCGTTGTCGGCGGTTTCCTTTTCCTGCACGGATTGCGCGCCGAGCGCTTCTGTGCGGGCCTTCGTCACTTTTTCAAACGCTTCGCTTTCGTGGGTGGCGTATCCTTTCACGGTTTCGACATGGTTCGGAATGAGATCATATCGCCGCTTCAGCTGAACTTCGATATCAGCCCACGCCTCCTTTGTTCTGTTTACGAGTCTGACGAATCCGTTGTATGCGGCGATCAGCCACACGATCACGACCGCAAGGA
>DYGP01000037.1 GCA_020724685.1 Candidatus Paceibacter sp. | reverse complement strand
CGAGGGGTTTTGGAGGATCCAATTCCCCACATGCTCCACCAAATTGTCCATTGCCTCATTCTACCGTATAATTTTTTCATCGGGAAGAGACATGAAGATTGACGAAAAATACGTGAAAATAAAGGCCGCTCGCTCGGGCGGTCCCGGAGGTCAGCGCATGAACAAACGCGCGACAAAAGTCCAGATTCAGGCGAAAGTGGAAGGATTGCCGTTTTCGGAAAGCGAAAAAAAGAAGATTAGGGAAAGGCTTGCGAACCGTATCGACAAGGATGACGAACTTCTCGTCGAAAGCGAAGAGGAGCGTTTTCAGGAACGGAACAGAGAGCGCGCGATGGAAAAACTGAACGAACTCGTGGAGGGGGCGCTTCGGGACGATCCGCCGCGCATTCCCACAAGGAAGCGGAACAGCGTGAAGCGGAGGGAGATGGAACATAACCATCTCCGCTATCAGAGAAAGAAATCCCGGAGAGAAGGAAAGAATTTTCCCGTTGAAAATCACTCTGAATAGGTGTATTCTGCAATTGGTTTTTTAGTTTCTTTTTTCGCTTTAAAATTTACATTTTATTTGAAAATTGGAACTTAGAACTTGGTAATTGTCCGTCGCAGACGGATTTGTATGGTGCCTGTAGCTCAACTGGTTAGAGCACCTGCCTGTGGAGCAGGGGGTTGGCGGTTCAAGTCCGCTCAGGCACCCAACGGAAACGCCCCTCCCGGGCGTTTTTTGTTTTCCCGACCCGGCGAGAACATTGACTAATCATGGTTTTAATGTTATACTCTCTCCCAGATACTCATTAATAAAAGGAAAATGCGATGGGACAGAGAAAAACCGGAAAACTTCCTCCGGAAGAGATCATCGTTCTCGAAAGCGGTCCCGAATTGTGGAGACTCTTCGAGAAAAGATTAATTTCCGAACTTTCCACGGCGGGAGTTATCGCCGTAGAGGATAAGAAAATCAGGGTGGAGATCGAAGTGCAAACGATCATTCCTCCGGAGCACAATTTTCTCACCACGAACGTGAGCGTGCTCCTCGACACGTTCGACACATCGAAAGCGAAAGGAGTCTCCCGCGCGGAGAAGTTTTTCTTTGAGAAAATCGGCGCGGTGAGGTGGGTTCTTTTCGGATGTCTGAAAGGAACAAACCGGATCCCCGTGGTGATTGTTCACTACGAAAGGTTCGGAATCTCCATCTACGCCCAGAAGCTTTTGGGCGAGGGAGGAAGCTTTTTTCCGAACGGAATATCATTGAATTGAAAAACAGCCCCGATCCATTTCGGGGTTTTTGTTTTGAAAAAACATGGAATTGACACAAGACATTTTTTGTTTTATCGTTTGTCCAGCACAATAACAAACAAAAGGAAAAAACGATGGGATACCAGAATTTGTTTTTCGCAATCGCGGTCGTTGTCGCGATCCTGTTTTTCTTTATGATGAGAACGACGCGGAAAGATGGGAATAGTTCGGAAGGGGAGACTCTTCCCGTTCCCGTGAAAGAGAAAAAGAGGACAAAATGCCCGTTTTACGGGTTTCACCGCGCCTCGAACGTATTGATTGATCAGGACGGAAATCAATGCGCTCTTGAGTTTGGATACACTCCATGTCATATGGAGATGTCCGGAACCGAGCCAGATTTCATGACGTGCCCCTTTTTCTATTCGAACGAGGGGAGGAGAACTTTTCTTTGTTCGTGCGAGAAGGCGAAGGTCCGTGTTTTCGCGGAGGAGTTCCGTCCCGACGGAAAAGACGCGTGGGACGGCATCCCGTTCGCCTCGTGGAACAATCATGTGATGGGACGGGAGCACGAATGAAGCGGTATATCATCGTGCCGCTTATGAAAAGTCCTCATCGAAAGGGAAGGATCGGTCCGGAAAGATTTCAGGATTGGTATCGATGCGTTGAAAAAGCGCTATATCTCTCTTCCGCAATGTTTCCTTCAAGGATTCTCATCGTGAGTGCATTCCGCGCTTCCGGTGGAGAAAGCGAAGTCGAAATATACAGGCGCGTGTTTTCCGAACTGGGCGCATCTGACATCGGAGTGATTGAAAAAGGATACGAGACGACGGAGCAGATTGACGAGATATTCAAAGAAGCTCAAGCGACGAATTCCCGTCCCGTGATCGTGTCGACCTTTCTCCACTATCCGAGAGTTCGTTGGATTTGCCGAGGAAAAAAAGCGGTGCATCGCGTCGCTTTCGGCATTCCGCGTCCCGCGGAAGCGATAACGGATATCGTGTCCATGATTCTTTTTCCTATATTGGACAAGACAGGCATTGTCCCGTTTTTCAAAAGGGCGGTGCGGAAAAGAAGAAAAAAAGGAAAACTTTTTTGATAAAAAAATGCCCCGATTGAAACCGGGGCTTTTTGTTTTTAATTGTCTTTCCCGACCCCATTTGTCGGAAAAATTCCAAGGGATATTCCCGTTCTATGTCCGTGAATTTCCCTTATTATCGCGGAGATCTTCTTTCCGTCTTTTGTTTCAACCAATATCGTTTCTCCTTTTCCTGGAAGCTCCTCGAATTCTTGAGGGGATTTCAGACCAGGGAGGTTTTTTGAGGAAGCGCCGTCCTCGGCGGAAAAATAGAGACCTATTTTCATGCGTGACTCCTTGATTTAGTGAAAGTATGTTTAAGAACGTTCGTATCATACATCAAAAAAATGAGAAAAGTCAATATTCGAAGCGTCTTTCCCGTTCGCTTATTTGGATTCGTGCCGTGAGACGGGATGTATAAGGCGTCCTTGTTTTGGTACAATAAACACATACGAAAAAAGGTCGGTTATTTTTAAAAAAAACACAATGAAGAAGATAACATTGATAAGTGCCGCCTTTCTGCTTGCGGGGATTCCGCTTGCGTTCGCGCAAAGCTCGTTGAGCGTGCCCGTCCCGCAAAATGCGGCGATTCCTCCTTTCCCCGGCGATGCGCTCCAGACGAGAGAGGGGAATGTCCAGGGAAGGATGGGTCCGGCGACAGAGAATGAATTTCTCAAACTCCGCCAGGAATTCCGATCGGAATCGGGGGATTTGAGGAATGAGTATCTCGACGCGAAAAACATGATGCGACAGGGTGCGGTTGAGGTGAGAAACGAGGTCCGGAACGCGGCGCAGGATGAAATGATGCGTATTCGCGAAGAAGCGAGAAACGAAATCGGCGCAGTGAGGTCGGAAACGATGATGGCGACGGAAGAGATCCGTAAGGACGCGCTTCCAATGCAGGAAGGAGGAACGGCTTTCGTGAAGGCGCGGACCGAAGCGCTTGAGATGGCGAAGCGGATCCGTGAGGAAGCGATGGTGAAAGTGGAGGCGCTGAAGGCGGAATCTTTGGACGTCATCAAACAGAAGCGCGAGGAGTTTGTGGGGATGATAGAGGCGGAGCGCAAAGAGTTCAAGGAGAGATTCGAAGCTCAGCGCGCGGAATTTGAGACGAAAGTTCAGGAACGCCGCGCGGAACTCGAGGCTAATGTCGAAAGAATACGGGACGAAAAGAAGAGGGAGGCGCTCATCCGGGTGGACGAAAACCTCAACGATCTCAGCAAGAGAATGCTTGAGCGTTTTTCTTCGGCTCTCGAACAGATTGAACGGGTGCTCGCGAACATCGTGACCCGCGCGGACAAAGCGGACGCGGGAGGGCAGGATGTGAGCGCTGTGCGGACCGCCGTTGAAAACGCGAAGATGGCGATTTCCTCCGCGCGGAGTTCAATAGAGGCGCAGGCGCCGAAGGTGTATTCGTTTTCGATAAACACCGAGGAGACGCTCCGGTCGGATGTTGCCGCGGCAAGAGACGCCCTGAAGGGCGATTTGCAGATCGTGAAGAATGCGGTTGACGCCGCGCGGACGGCAACTCATGCGGCCGCGACCGCACTTGCGCAGATTCCGAACGTGGACGGATATGATTTCGATACGGCCGCTTCTGAAGCGGTGGAAAACACAACACAGTCGCAATAAAAATAAACTATTGATTTTTCATGGAAGAAAACATGCAGAATCCGATGTCCGGCGGGATGCCGCCGATGGCTCCCGCGCCGCAGAAGAAGTCGGGAATGATGTGGGTGATCGTTGCGGTCGTGCTCGTCGTCGTGCTTGCGCTTGTGTGGTGGCAGCTCGGCACCGACAATAGGGCCATGACGGACAATCAGGAGACGACGGAAGTTCCGACGGAAGTTTCTCCGGAAATCCCCTTGGACACCCTCGATGACACGACTCCCGTCATCAATCAGGAGCTCGAAAGCATCAATACGGGAGACATTGAGAGCGAGTTCGAGACGATCAATCAGGATTTGGAAAATTTGTAGTCTGCGAATTTTCGCGTTTTTTCCCGCCGGTCCGTGGACCGGCGGGGTTTTTTTTGCGGGACGCCGGATTTCGGTGAGGCGGCGGGACAGGTTGGCGGGCGCGCGAAATGGTATACTGAACGCATGCAAACGGTATTTTTCACCGGAAAGGGGGACGGGGGAGAAAGCGTCGTCGGAAAAAAGAAGATCGGGAAAGATGACGCGGTTCTCGGATTTCTCGGTTCGCTCGACGAACTGAATTCGATCGTGGGATGGAGCGGGATTTCCGTCGGAGACGCAGGGGGAGAAGTCTCCTCTTCGTCGGTGTTGCGCCGGATCCAGGAAGCGCTTTTTATTCTTCAGGCGGAGATCGCGGGAACGCTTTTCGGCAATCCGGCGGCAAAGACAATCGGTCCCGAACATACCGCATATCTCGAAAATGTCATAAAGGAAATCGACAAGGAAGTTCCTCCGATCACGAAATTCATCGTTCCCGGAGGGTGCGAATCCGCCGCCCGCATCGACATTGCCCGCGCCGTATCGCGGCGCGTCGAACGGGATGCCGTTGTCATGATGAAAAACTTCGAAGTTTCTCCTGAGGTTATGGCGTTCTTGAACAGGCTCTCGAGCGCGCTCTTTGCGCTCGCTCGCTACGAAAACCACAAAAAGGGGATTCCGGAAGCGCATCCGACATACGAATAAACGGAACCATCCTTGATCAAAGAAAAATCCCGCGCCTTCGTTGAGGTGCGGGATTGTTTTATAAGAATTTTCTGAGCGCCGTGCCGATTGCCGCCGCGTGCTGGGGAACGATATCCCCGTAGGCGAGCATTGTCTCAAGTTCTTTTCTTGAAACGGCTTTGAGGATATCAACCTCTCCGCCGGCTTCTATTTCAGCGACCGAGAACTCGGGTTCGGAGATGAAATAGAACATCACCGAATATCCCCGTTTGTGGTTGTCGGCCACAAAGAGTTCCTTTGCCGAACTGACGGGCAATCCTCGGCATTCTTCTTTCGTAAGTTCCCGTTCGAGAGCTTGGAAAGGAGTTTCTCCGGGCTCGATCATGCCGCCCGGGTTTTTGTACAGAATAGGCGCCGGTTTGTCCTTGTCGTGGACGAGGACGAAACCTTCTTTTACCATTACCACCGCGAATACGGCGGTGATCGGATATAAATTTTTTAAGTTTTCCAACGTACACCTCTCATTGTTTGCTGATATAATTATAGCACATAAATTGATAATTTGTCAATATTTTGATTCATCCCGACCGGAACAATGCCGTACACTCCGCTTTTTCGTTTGTTGTAGGACGCTTGTTTCGTGTCTATACTGAGGCCATGAGAGGACTGTATTTTGATTATGCCGCGACAACGCCGCTCTCCGGGGATGCGGCGAAGGCGATGAAACCGTTTCTTTCTGCGGGATGTTCCGGAAACTTTGGGAATCCGAGCGCGCTCCACGCGTTCGGTCGGGAATCACTTTCCGCGATCGACTCCGCGCGGACGTCTCTTGCGAAAGCGCTCGGGGGTGCGGGAATGGAGAGAAGCCGTAGCATCGTTTTCACCTCCGGCGCGACGGAGGCGAACAATATGGCGTTGCGCGGGGCGGTGAGACGCGCGCGGGAAACCGGAATCGAAAGACCGAGAGTCGTGATCTCCGCGACCGAACACGAATCCGTTCACGAGACGGCGCGCGATCTCGAACGCGAAGGAATTGCCGAGTGCGTTGTCGTCCCCGTTTCGAAAGAGGGAATCGTCGATATCGGACGGCTCCGCCGCGCGATCGACGAGCGGACCGCGCTTGTGTCTGTCATGTACGTCAACAACGAAACGGGATGCGTACAGCCCATCGCTGAAATTTCGGAGATAGTCAGAAATTTCAGGAATTCCAAACCGCAAGCATCACATAACAAACAAATTTCAAACCCCAATAAAAGAAACGAAAAGCGAAACGTTTCGGATTTTGAAAATTCGGATTTGTTTGAAAACCCGTCCGTCCGGCAGGCGGGTTGGAAATTGAAAATTGGAAATTATGAAACAAACTACCCATTGTTTCATGTCGATGCCGTCCAGGCGTTTCAGTATTTCGACTGCAATCCTGACGAGCTCGGCGCCGATTTGATGACGCTTTCCGCGCATAAGATGTACGGGCCGAAAGGAGTCGGTGCATTATACGGAAAAGATCTTGGCATGATCGCTCCGCTTGTTACGGGAGGAGTTCAGGAATCCGGCATGCGCGCGGGCACCGAAAACGTTGCGGGGATCGCGGGATTTGCGGCCGCCGCGGAAGAGGCGCGCGCCGCGCGCGGCATTCAGGCGAAAAAAACGCGCGCGGTGAAGCGGGCAATGTGGCGCGCCATGCGGGAAGTCTATCCCCGCGCGGAGATAAACGGGGAGGGCGTTGAAGGGGGAAGTCCGCACGTATT
>DYGP01000036.1 GCA_020724685.1 Candidatus Paceibacter sp. | reverse complement strand
AAATGTTCTCGAGCAGCTTCGTCATTTCCGCGGTGCGCGCGTTCGCGACAGGAAACGCGTTCGGGATGAATGTGCGGTAGAACTTCACGGCAAGATCGGTCGATTTTTTATTGATACCCCCCACGACTTTCGGGACTTCGTGAAACGCGAACTTCTTGTTGCCGGGATCGATCCGTTCGGGCGCGAACGCAAGAAAGAAATCCTTTCCCGCGACGAGTCCGCTTTTTTCGAGGATGGGCTTCAAGAGCTCTTCGGTGGTGCCGGGATACGTGGTGCTCTCAAGGACCACAAGGGTTCCCGGTTTCAGATTGCGGGCGATCTTTTTTTCCTGCCTCTTCGATTGCGGTTGTGTCCGGTGTTTTGTTTTTCGTAAGCGGCGTGGGAACGGTGATGAGAACGACGGTGCACTTCTTTATCTCCCCCCAATCGGTGGTTGCTTTGAAATTTTTGAGTGAGTGCGCGAGTGTTTCATCGGAAATTTCCGCGATGAAGCTTTTTCGCTTATTCAGCATATCAACCCGCTTGCGGTTGATGTCGATGCCGATGATGCGCGTCCCTTTGCGTCCAAGCGCAAGCGCGGTGGGAATGCCGACGTAGCCGAGTCCGACAATGCCCACAATTGTGTTCCTCTTTTTTTGCATGCTATAATGCTACGGCAAACAATGGCTTTTTTCAAAGCGTCAAAGTTTTTTCTGATGGGGGCGGTAATAAGCGTCATTCTTGTGGGGACCACGACGCTTTTTCCTTTTATTGTCACGAAATACACGTTTTTCCGGATTATGGTTGATTTCGCGGCGATCTTTTTCCTTCTTGGATATATATTCAGGACGTCGTTTTTCGAAACGATGTATAAAGAGCGCGTAAGGCGCGTCCTGCGTTCGCCTCTTTTCATCGCGGTCGCGGCGTTCACGTTCTTTTTCGTGCTTTCAAGTTTTTTTGCGTACGATCCGCAGTATGCGATATGGTCCAACTTCGAACGGGGAGAGGGGGCATTTCAGATGGTGCACTTTTTCGCATTCTTTTCTCTTCTCGCGATCCTTTTTAAAGATGAGGGCGACTGGAAGAAAATATTCAAACTCTCAATCGCGACGGGAGGCGTGATGCTTCTCTACGGCGTGCTTGCGGGATTCGGAGGGAAAGGGTTCGTGGGGCCCGCGTTCAGCGGCGGCGCGCGATTTCACGGATCATTGGGAAATGCCGCGTACGTCGGAGTGTATATGATGTTCGCGATTTTTTATCTCGCGTATCTTTCGTTCCATGAACAGGCGAAAAAGATGGGATACGGGATATTGATGGTGATCGCGGCGGTGTTTGTGTGGCTCATGCAGACGCGCGGACCCGTCTATGGTCTTGGTGCCGGCGTCATCGCGCTCCTTATCTATATGCTTGCGAGGAGCGGATGGAAATGGAAGAAACAGGCGTTCGCACTTTTCGCCGCGTGCGTGATTGTGGGAGGAGGACTCATCTATTTCCACGATACGCCGTTTGTTCGCGCGCTTCCCGGTGCGCGTCTTTTCAATATTGGATTTTCATCTTCAAGCTGGCAGAGCCGTTTATGGACGTGGGAATCGGCGATCAAGGGATTCGAAGAGCGTCCGCTCCTCGGATGGGGTCCGGAAAATTTTGCGGTGGTATTCGATAAGCATTTTGACGTGCGCCACTACGTTCCCGGCGTTGCGTCTGAAACGTGGTATGACCGCGCGCACAGCGTCTATCTCGACTATCTTGTGGAGACGGGGATATTCGGATTTCTCGCGTTTGTTTCAATCTTTGTCGCGTATTACGTTCAGTTCGTGAAAAAGAACAGAGAGCTCGATGCGATTCAGGAAAAGAACAAGACGGAAAAGGACAAGCGAATTTTCGAGCGCGCGCTTTTCTTCGCGTTGCCGATCGCGTATCTCATGCAGGGAGTGGTGCTCTTCGATATCTTGCCGACCTATATAAATCTTTTTCTTTTTCTCGCGTTCGCGGTATGGAAGTTTCAGCCGTCGTCCATTGATCACATAAAAAAGATACGATAACGGAATTATGGCTCACACGATAAAAAAAACAGCGGGAGGCATCATGGTGGTGCTTATATGCGCGGGAATGTATTGGGGGACTATTCTTCCGTATCTCAAATCAAAAGCGTTCATCGAAATGCTGAAGGCATTCAGGGAGGTGACGACTGTCGAGCAGTTTGAGGGGATAGTGGGGAAGGCGCTTGATTTTCCCTCTCCCGTGGGACAAGCCGAACACCTTCGTTTTCTGAGTAACGAGATACTCAATATTATTGATAATAAGGACCGTCCAATCACGGGAGAAGTGGCGAAAGTGCTCGTTGATTATCTTGATGGGAGATTTATGGAGTTTACGGAAAACGGCACGCGGATGTATTCAAGCGTGACGCAGCAGCTTTTTATTATGGGACAGCTCCACTATATTGTGGGTGCGAAATATGAATATCTCGATCATCTGAGCGTCGCGGAGGACTACTATCTGAAGTGTCTTGAGGTGAGTCCCACGCGCCCGCAGTGTCTGAACGCGCTTCAGGTTTTGTACTATATTACGAACAATGATGCAGAAGCGCAGCAGTTGAAGGAGGAGATTCTCTCCTATTGGCCCACGGAAACGATGGTGAAATAAATACAGAGAGCAAAAAAACTTCCCTCGAAAGGGGGAGTTTTTATTGCGCGCTTTTTGGTTCAAAGAATCCCGCAAGTTCCGCCTTGAGGTTTGTGAGAAGTTCCTCGCGGAAAAGATAGAGGAGCGCCACATAGAGGATACCGCTTGCGCATACGGTGATGAGCACGTGGACGCCGAGCGCGTTCATTCCCCATGCCGCGATTGTCATGATGATGCCCGCGGGCGCGATGCGCGTCACGAGTCCGAACGAGGTGAAGCGCGCGATGCGTTGCATCGCGAAAAAGGTAAATCCGTTGCTCAGGAATTGCGTGACGATGGTCGCCGCCGCGGATCCCGCGATGCCGAAGCGGGGGATGAGCACAAGGTTCAATATGACGTTGCCGATGCCGCCGATTGCGAATGCGATGAGAAGCTGTTTCTGTTTTCCGAAGGCGAAGATTCCGTTGTTGATGATGCTTCCGGGAAATACAAGAAACACGTTAAAGAGAAGGATCTGAAGCGTGGCGGCCGCGGGGAGATATTCCGCGCCGAATATAAATGAAATGAGCGTGGGGGCGAGTACCACTCCGCCGAGCGCGATGGGAAACGCCGCGAGGAGCACCGCGCGGAGTGCTTTTTCCATCACCGCGACAAACCGTTCCGTTTCTTTTATCGCGAGTTGCGCCATGATGGGAAACACGCTGACGCTTAAGAATCCGGGAATAAGATAGAGGATCGCGATGATGCGCTGTGCCGCGGAATAAAATCCCACCTCGGTTTCCGTGCGCATCGCGCCGAGCATAATGGTGTCGGTGTTCAACATGATAACCCCAAGGAGCGCGGAGACGCCGAATGGCCACGCCTCAAGAAGAATGGGTTTCACATACGCTTTATTAAAGAAGGCCCAAAACTTGTTGAAATATGTCCGAAGCGTCCAGAGTCCGATGACCATGCCGATGCCCGTGCCGATGGTATACGCGATCATGAGCGCCTTTGCGGTGCCGAAGAAAAAGAGCGCGCCGAGGCCGAAGACGAGGATTCCGATGTTCGTGAGAATATTGATGCCCGCCTCCGTCTCCATTTTTTGAATGGAACGGGTGACCGCGAACGAAAAATCGCGAATGCTGTCGAACGCGAAAAGCACAATAAGGAAAGGAAGGAGGGGAAGCGCGCCGGGCATTTTCGTGATGAACGGCACGGCGGTGAGGATGATGAGAGAATTCCCCGCCACGAGGCAGAGTTTCAGGGTGAACGAGGTGGCGATGTAGGTCATGCGGAGCTCCGGATTTTTCGCGCTTTCGCGGGTGAGGAAAGGCGTGAGCCCGATGTCGGAAAATATAGTGAAGAATCCCGCGAGACTGAGCGCGTAGGAAAATACGCCGTATCCCGCGGCGCCGAGCACGCGCGCGGCGTAAATGATGACCACGGCGCGTATAAGCCTGCTCGCGATCTGACCGAAGCTCATCCAAAACGTATTTTTGAGAATGGTCTGACGGAGCGACGAATTTTCGAAGAGGAATTTTTTTATCTTCGCAGTCATATGAAGTACATAATGGATTATACTCATATCCTTCGGTCTCGGAAAGGCGCGGATGAGTTGCTTTTTCACGCGCGCTTATTAAAATAGTGGATATGGATTCAGAACAGCGTGGCGAAAAAAAGAAAAGAGATTATCTTCTTCCGGGGAGCATTCTTTTTGCGGCGATACTCATTTCCGTGGCGCTCATCTATAACGCGGGGAAAAGTTCGGACGCGCCGAGTAAGCTCGATGAGCTCGCGTCGCAGAACGTGGAAAACCCGCTCATCAGTCTTTCGGAAGTAACGAGGGAGGATCATATCCTCGGCGATCTGGATGCGCCGATAAAAATCGTGCTTTTTTCGGATACTGAATGCCCGTTCTGCAAAAATTTTCATTTTGCGATGCAACGCGTGATGGCGGAATACGGCGATGACGTGGCGTGGGTGTATCGCCACGTGCCGATCGACGCGCTTCATCCGAAAGCGCGCACCGAAGCGGAGGCAACGGAGTGTGCGGCGGAACTCGGGGGAAATGAAACGTTCTGGGCATACCTCGACAGGTTGATGGAAATCACGCCCTCGAATAACGGGCTCGATCTCTCGAAACTTCCTCAGATTGCGACATATGTGGGGCTTAACGAAAATGAATTCAGCGCGTGCCTCGCGTCTGGAAGGCATAGAGATGCGGTGCAGGCGGACCTCGACGAATCGGTAAAACTTGGAATACAGGGAACGCCGTATTCGATCGTCATTATTAACGGCCAGCCGAAATATGCGATTCCGGGAGCGGTGCCTTTCAATGAGGAGGTGTCGGGACAGCCGTATATGAAGATGATTGTGGAAGAACTTTTGAAAGAGATATAATCCGCAAAATACCCCTCGTCTAGAGGGGTATTTTGTGGTATAATCTTCCTATAGAAAAAATCGTGTAAAACATTGTATTTTCCTGACAAAATGAAAAAATTCGAATGGAACCATTGGCTTATGATCGTTCTTGGCGGATGGATTGTGCTTTCGCCATGGATACTTGGATTCTATGAACTGAATCTTGCGGTATGGAATGCGCTTCTCGTCGGATGCGTTATCATACTCGCGACATTGTGGGACGCGTTTTCACGTGAATAAATATGGAAGAAAAAGTGACCATTTATACAACCCCCTCCTGCGTATACTGCGGTATGGCGAAAAAATTGTTCGCGTCGCGCAACGTTCCTTTTACGGAACGCGACGTGTTGAATGATCTTTCGGCCCGCGCTGAAATGGAAAAGAAGTCGGGACAGCTCGGTGTGCCCGTCATTGAAATAGGAAACCTCATTTTTGTGGGATTCGATCGCGTGGCGCTTGAGCGCGCGCTCGGAGTGGAAAAGAAAAAATCATTGGACGTTAAAGAAAAATAAGGGAACAGCCCTAAGGTCGTTATGGAAATCGGAAACAATCCGTATTCCAGATAAAAATATCATGTACAAATGCCCTGAGTGCGGCTACACCGCGGAAGAAGGGGGAACGTGCCCGATGTGCAACGTGGAAATGGAGGTGTTTGAGGTGGAAGAATACGAATCTTTATAGCGCGAAGGATTGAAATGTGAACTGAGGGATTTTGGCGGTGCCGTGGAAAAATTCGGGAATGTATTTGAAAATGCTTTTGAAAAGCGTCGCGCGTATCTCGCGCGTTTTTTTATGATAATTGGAAAAAAAGAAACACAGCGGATATAATGGGAGTCATGTATGAATTGACGATAATCGGCGGTGGTCCCGCGGGCGTTGCGGCGGGCGTCTATGCCGGAAGGAAAAAGATGAAAACGGCGATCGTAACGGATATGTTCGGCGGCCAGTCCGTCGTGTCGAACGAGATTCAGAACTTCATCGGATATGTCGCGATTTCGGGAGTCGAACTCGCGGGAAAAATGGAGGAACAGCTTCGCGCGCAGGAAATAGACGTTATGGATGGGGATCGCGTCGCGCGCGTAGAGGACAAGGGTGAATTTCTCCTTATAAAAACAGAAGGAGGAAAAAGCATTGAATCGAAATTTGTGCTTATGACATCGGGAAGCGCGCGCCGGAAGCTCGGTGTGCCGGGAGAAAAGGAGTTCGACGGAAAAGGGGTCGCGTATTGCGCGACGTGCGACGCGCCGCTTTTCAAGAACAAGCGCGTGGTCGTGGTGGGGGGCGGCAACGCGGGACTCGAAAGCGTGGTGGATCTCATACCATATGCCTCGGAAATTTTTCTTTTCGAATATAAGGACGCGGTGAAGGGTGACGCGGTCACGCTCGAGCGGATACAAAAAGAATCAAAGGTGAAAATATTCACGCACACTCAGCTTCTGGAAATAAAGGGGGACACGTTCGTGCGGAGCGTGAAATATAAAGACATAAAGACGAACGAGGAAAAGGAAATGGATGTGGACGGGGTATTCGTGGAGATAGGATGGATTCCGAATTCAGGACTTCTCAAGGAAATGGTTGCTGTGAATGAATTAGGGGAGATAGTGGTGGATCACAAGACGCAGAAGACATCGCATCCGCGCATTTGGGCGGCGGGGGATGTGGCGGATGTTCTCTATAAACAGAACAACATTTCGATGGGCGATGCGGTGAAAGCCGTCCTGAATATCTACGAGCACCTCCAGAAATCGG